>CALGOZ010000130.1 GCA_937960785.1 uncultured Pseudogracilibacillus sp. | reverse complement strand
GTTTACAGTAATCTTTCCGTTTGTTCTTAATTGCGAAGGTTTCCTTATTAGTTTATACGATCTTGAATTATTTTATACGAATTTTCAATAATTCACGTGGTGACATGATAAATCTAAACTAAAAAAACTTGTTACTCTTCAACAAACTTTGTCGTTAAAGCACCAAGGTCCTCAACTTCAACGGTAACTTCATCGCCTGGTTGTAAGTAAACGCGCTCTTCAATCGGCTTTCCAATAATTACTCCTTCAGGGGTTCCCGTCATAATAAGGTCTCCTGGCTCTAATGTCATATAGTGTGAAATGTAACTTACGAGCTCCTCAACAGAATAAATCATATCTGCTGTCGTTGAATCTTGGCGTAACTCTCCATTTACTTTTGTCGTTAAACGTAAAGCGTTTGGATTTTTCACTTCATCTTTTGTAACAACATACGGTCCTACCGGTGCAAAACCATCGAGAGATTTCCCAGTTAACCATTGGGAGGCTCGCTTTTGTAAATCACGGGCGGATAAATCGTTCGTCGTACAATAGCCGAAAACATAATCGAGCGCCTCTTCCTCTGATACATATTTTGCTCGTTTACCAATTACAATACCAAGTTCTACTTCATAGTCGAGACGTTCAGTCGTTTTAGGTACGGGAACTTCTTCAAGATGAGCCGATAAGGCGTTATTAAATTTATTAAATAAAACAGGGTGCTTCGGATATGGTAAACCAGTCTCGTCTGCATGCTTTTTATAGTTTAAACCGATACAAATAATTTTACTCGGATTCGGTACTGCCGGACCATATGTAATTGCAGATTCATCAACTACATAATCGTCTTTCTGATCTGCAGGTAAAGATTCAATATACTTTTTTAATGTAGCTACAGCTGTTTCACCTTTTTTAAGAAGCTTCATCAGGTTTGTCGGTACGTCAGAATTAGGCATAATTTCTTGCGCTCGAGTCATATCGATAATTCCATTTTTCGTTTTAATGCCGAGAGTCTCAGTCCCGTTTTGCCTTATTGTAAGTAATTTCATGATGATTCCTCCTTATTATAATTAAACCCCGTAAAATAATGGTAATCTGTAAATATAAGTGTAGCAACAATTTTTATATATTGCACTTGAACGAAAGTTTTAACTTTCATAAACAGCCAAAAATCGAACAACCTACAATGTTAGAACGTACATCATTTAGCGAAAAGAGAGCAATGTCACTTTTTCTAACAATACTTCTTTATAAAAGACCTTTAAATTCCTCGAATAATAGACCTTTTAGCCATTAATTGATAACATATAATTACTTATAGAAGGGATGAAAAATATGAAAGAAAGTAGCCGTCGAATCGTCTTTGCGACGTGGGTAGGTATTTTTGTTAATATTTTATTAACTGTACTAAAAGCAATTGGCGGGTTGCTGTCGGGAAGTCGTGCCCTTGTTGCTGATGCCGCCCATTCTGCTTCAGATGTCGTCAGTTCAGTCGTTATCTTATTTGCTGTAAAAATAGCAGATAAACCACCTGATGAGGAACACCCTTATGGCCACGGTAAAGCAGAAAATATTGCTTCAATTATCGTTGCGTTACTTTTAATCGTTGTTGGGATCGAGATTAGTATTTCTTCAATCAAGCTATTTTTCGGTGACACCCCTGTCGCACCGACGGCTATTGCGTTATATATTTTAGTAGCTTCAATTATTTTAAAAGAAATATTATTTTACTATAAATATTATGTCGGAAAAAAATACGAAAGTGCTGCCCTTGTAGCGGACGCGTGGCACCACCGTTCCGACTCCTTATCTTCCCTCGCTGCCCTCGGAGGTGTCGGGCTTGCGATTCTTGGTGAAAAAATAAACATAGCATTTCTTGTCTATGGTGATGCGGTTGCGGGGATTTTAGTTTCTATAATCGTAATAAAAGTTGGTTACGATTTAGCAAAGTCTTCAGCGAACGTTGTTTTAGAACAAGTTTTGCCTAAACAAGAAGTGAAAAAATATATTAAGACAGTTCTCCGCATCGACGGTGTAAAGCGTGTCGACGAATTACTCGCTCGCACCCACGGGCGTTACATTATTATCGATTTAAAAATAAGTGTCGATCCTAATATCACAGTCAAACAGGGTCACGATATCGCCCGGGAGACGAAAAATACATTAATGAAAAAGTATACCGAAGTCGAAAATGTGCTCGTGCATATAAACCCGTACCATACCGACCCGAAAAAATGATAAATGCTTAACAAAACTAATTTTGAAAAAAAGCTGAAAACCTTCCACTGAGGGGAAATTTCAGCTCTTTTTTTATCAGAATTGAATGATTGATAGTCCTTTATATTTGATTCTTTTTTTATGATTGAAGTTTTTTGTTTCGTTTTAATATAGAAATTCGATTATGGATTTGTCAATCTTTCGGATAATTTCTAAATTGTTAAAATCGCTGATGCAATCGCAAAGTAAATAAGTACTCCTGAAATATCTGCAATCGATGTGACGAGAGGGGCACTCGCTGTCGCTGGATCGAGTTTGAATTTTTGGAAGATAAATGGTAACGAAATTCCGATCATACTACCGAAAATTACAATTAACATCATCGTAAGTGAAACAACCAGCGCAATATCAATCCCACCCCTAGCAATTCCAACGAAGGATACAGCAAAAGCCATCGTAAGCCCGATTAAAGCAGAGACGGCAAGTTCCTTCGTAATCATCTTGAACCAGTCACGAATTCGTACATTACCCGTTGCCATCGCTCGAATTACTAAGGTAGCCGATTGAGAACCAGCATTTCCTCCACTATCAATTAATAACGGGAGGAAAAAAACAAGAGCGATATTTGCTGCAATCACATCTTCGAAATAGGCGATTCCTGCTCCAGAAAAAACATTGACAAAAACTAAAATAACGAGCCAAACAATCCGCTTACGATATAAAAAGCGAATACTTGCATCGAGTAGTCCACCCTCGTATTCTTCCGCTGTAGCCGAGACGACCGAACCCATTTTATGCATATCTTCTGTCGCCTCAAACTCCATAACGTCTAAAATATCCTCGACGTGAACGACCCCGATAATTTGATCCCTTTTATTAATTACAGGAATCGAGACGAGGTCCGTATCTTGGAAAACTTGAGCTGCCTCTTCCTGGTCTACGTGCTTCGGTAACGTGACGACATCGGTAATCATTACTTGTTCTACGAAAAGCTCATCATCAGCACTTAACAATTCTCGAATCGATAAAACTCCGACGACATGATTATGTTCATTCGTAATATAAACGTAGTGCACGTTTTTCATCCCGCCGACGGTAGCCCGTAAATGATCGATCGCTTGCTTGATTGTCTGATTTTTTTGTACGGTGATATACTGCTTCACCATTAAAGAGCCAGCAGTTTCGGCTCGAATATCATTGTTGTACCTAATCTTTGTCATTCGTATGGCCTCCTATTTGTGCGCCAGCTTTCATCGATGAAAATTGGACTTTTTTCCCTTTTGATCCCTACATAATTACAACATCGCCATCGACTTCGACTTGCCAATTTTCATCACCCCTTCTTTCCTTCTCTTGTTATGTAAGTTCTCCGTTTACAAACAGTTCATTCTTATTTAATTTCTACGGAAAGTAAAAAATCCTCCTCTACGCTTAACGCAAGAGAAGGATTTAAATTCAAAAAAGTATACTCAAAAGTCATAAGAAACGAACAAGGTGATACCTTTTCCTTAATTCATACACTTTTTATTTAACCCATTCCCCCACCGTAGAGTTTTAGCACTATATGGCCGGCAATATTGCCCGCTACATTAGAAAAGACCTTAACTCGATCAGTTCTGTTAACCCATTGGTGTCTCTCGACGTTTCTGGGCAGTAGCTTATCTCCATATAGGAGCCTCACCTAACGAGGAATTGTTCAATTTTTATCACGCATTATAATATAACAACATATGCATATATTGTCAATATAAAATTACTTTTCATCTTCAAAATAAAAAACAACTTCTACATACTTTATCATATTTGTAAATTCATTTACTTTTAAAATTCATTCATGTAAAATTAAATGTAAATGTTGCATTAGGCAAACACTTTAGTGTTAGGCAAATAAAACTCTTATAAAAAGATGAAGACAACGTTTGGAATGAACATAAGAAGGTGTAAATAGTGGAGAATACGCTCGAAGTTAAACGTCTTACTGTTTCGTATGATGGAAATGAAGTCGTGCAAGACGTTTCCTTTTCGTTTAAAAAAGGTAATGTAATCGGAATAATTGGACCGAATGGAGCCGGAAAATCAACTTTATTAAAAGCGATGCTAGGTTTAGTTCCAAAAAAATACGGCGAAGTAACCGTCGATGGAAAATCAATCGATTTATTTCGCAAAAAAATTGCTTACGTGCCTCAGCGCACAACAATCGATTGGGACTTTCCTATTACAGTGCGTCATACAGTGTTGTTAGGGACGTATCCGCATCTTGGACTTTTTAAATTACCTGGCAAACGCGAAAAACAACTAGCTGATCAAAATTTACAAAAAGTCGGCATGGAACAGTTCAAAAATCGACAAATTTCTGAGCTGTCTGGTGGTCAACAACAACGAGTATTCCTTGCTCGGGCCTTAACACAAGAGGCGGATCTTTTTTTCTTAGATGAACCATTTGTTGGGGTAGATGTAAAAAGTGAACAGGTTCTTATTGGACTTTTACACCAATTACGGGACGAAGGAAAAACAATTTTTATCGTTCACCATGATTTAACGAAAGTAAGCGATTATTTCGATCAATTAGTTTTATTAAATCGTCGATTAGTCGATGCCGGACCGGTAAGAGATGTAATGACTCAACAAAATTTGCTGGACGCTTATCAAATTGACTTTAATGTATTACAGACTGGAGAAGAAACATCATGGAATTTTTAGCAGACTTAGCTGAGTATACATTTTTACAACGTTCTTTCATTACGTCGATTTGGGTCGGTGTGATTAGTGGGTTAATCGGCTCTTTTATTATTATGCGCGGTATGGCACTTATGGGGGATGCAATTTCCCATGCGATTTTACCGGGGATTGCGATTTCTTATATGTTAGGGGTTAATTATTTTTACGGTGCGGTATTGTTCGGTGTGCTCGCAACGATTGGCATTGGGGCAATTAGTCAACATAGCCGAATTAAACACGACTCTTCAATCGGAATCGTCTTTACTGCCTTTTTTGCTCTTGGTGTTATTCTCGTTAGTAAAACGCCGACAGCAACCGATTTAACGCAAATTTTATTCGGGAATGTACTTTCGGTACGACCAAGTGATATGTGGCTTACGATTGGACTTGGAGTTGTTATTATCCTTGTCGTCTTACTTTTTTATAAAGAATTACTAATTAGTACGTTCGATGAGACGATGGCGCAAGTGTACGGACTAAAGACGAAACTGATCCACTACGTCATTATGATCTTGCTAACGATGGCTACAGTCGCTTCATTACAGACTGTCGGTGTTGTCTTAGTTGTCGCGATGTTAATTACACCAGCAGCAACAGCGTATTTACTGACAAATCATTTTTCAATCATGTTACTATTAGCTGCTTTTTTTGGGGCAATTTCTTCAGTGATTGGGCTTTACTTTAGTGTGACATACAATTTACCTTCAGGAGCAATCATCGTGCTCGTTGCGACAGTTTTATTTTTAATTGCTTTTTTCTTTTCACCTAAGCAAGGTATTTTTTGGCGACTTTTTCGTTCAAAACAAATTAGCTAAAGCATAATATAAAATCAGAAAATTGATCGAACGAACACAAACAACAAAGGAGGCTACAACGTGAAACGTCCATTTAATTTATTACTACTTGTAATCGTAATGCTCGGCGTACTTGTCGCTTGCGGATCTGAAGATTCAATAGAAAGCGAAAAAAATGATAGCGACACCCTTCAAGTCGTTACATCCTTTACCTTAATTGCAGATATGGCTCGGGAGATTGGAGGAGATTTAGTTGATGTGTACAATTTAGTACCAACAGGAACAGATCCACACGTATACTCACCTCTACCAGAGGATATTAAAGCTGTTACAAGCGCTGATTTACTCTTATACAACGGCCTTAATTTAGAAGGAGGCGAAAATGGTTGGTTCCACAAAATGATGGAATCAGCAAGTCAAGATTGGGAGAAGGCTTTTCGCGTCACAGAAGGAATTGAGCCATTGTACATTCATTCAGAAGACGGCCAAGAAGAAGAAATAAACCCTCATGCCTTTATCGACCCATCGAATGGAATTATAATGGCTGAAAACACGCGCAATGCCTTAATCGAAATCGACCCAGAGCATAAAGCGACATATGAACAAAATGCCGAAACATATATTGCGAAATTAGAAGAGATGGTCGCTCAATATGAAGAAAAGTTAAACGAAATCCCCGAGGAAAACCGTGTGCTCGTCACAAGTGAGCGAGCGTATCAATATTTAGCTGACCGATACGATTTGAAAGAAGGCTTTATTTGGATGATTGACACGGAAGAAAACGGCTCTCCAGAACAAATTCGTTCCTTACTCGATTTTATTAAAGAACACAAACCACCGGTCCTTTTCGTCGAGACGAACGTTGATTCTCGACCAATGGAGACTGTATCGGAAGAGTCTGGGGTTGAAATTTATGGAGAGTTATATTCCGATGAAATCGGTAAACCCGGCGAAGAAGCCGATACGTATATTAACTATTTACAATATAATATCGATATGATTCATAAAGGATTGACAAGTAAATAGCAATTGAGCCATCGTTCCAAGCCTATGATACATTCCTACAGAAATGCTTTACTTGGGATTGGATAAATATTTTATCAACAACGATTCGTTTGCAAACTTCGCAGACGAATCGTTTTTTATGTATGATAGAGTTATTAAATGAAACTTGTAGGTGATGTAGATGGAGTGGATTGCCACCTGGGAATGGGAGACTTTCATTGCAATTGAAATTAGTTTACTAATTGCCTTTTTTTCTTTTGCTCTTTTTCGCTACGGGCTACATAAGCGTCGAGTAAGTTTTCTTTTCCTTTTTACAAACGAGACGTCTTCATTATTTTCAGCTAGTACAAACTTTACTAAAGGTGTTTTATAGATGGCTACTTTCCTCTTCTAATAAAGTTTGTAATCTTTTTCGATAACGACGTTGATAAAGCGGTTGATCTAATTTTTTTGTAGAAAAATTGCCAATCATCTTTCGAACCTTTTGATTATAAGTAAGCAATGTTTTATAAGTTTTATCTTCTGTTAACTGTTGAAACCAATCGTACGTTTTTAATTTTCTCATATTAGCCGTAATCTCTTCTTCCGTCACGGTTATAAGAGATGGGATATAAAGAGCTATATTTAAAAAAGTGACAAACGCAAGTAACAAAAGGACTCCTATAAGTTCCATTTCTGTCACCGTCCTAAATAAGTTTTACATATAGTGTAACATAGTTTTTGTACTAGTATGTAATTTTACATTTTGTATATTCAAAGGAAAAAAAGATTACAATAGATACCGAATTCGGAAAATTTACGATATAATAGAAGTAGTAATAGTTTTATTTATTGAAGGAGATAGGGATATGTCAGAACAAACAATTAAAGTCGAACTAACAACAGAGCCGAAAGAAAAGCCAAAGGACGATGAGCTCGTCTTCGGAACCGTTTTTACTGACCATATGTTTGTAATGGATTACGTCGAAGGGAAAGGATGGTTCGATCCAAGAATTGTACCTTATCAATCGATTACGTTAGATCCGGCTTCGATGATTTTCCACTATGGACAGACGGTGTTCGAAGGTTTAAAAGCATACCGGACAGATGACGGTAGTATTCAACTTTTTCGTCCCCAAAGCAACTTTAAACGATTAAACGAATCGAATGAGCGAATGGTAATACCACCAATCGATGAAGAGTTTTGTTTAAAAGCTTTAAAAAAATTAATTGAGGTAGAACAGGATTGGGTTCCTAAAGCAGAAGGAACTTCGCTGTATATTCGTCCCTTTATTATTTCTACCGATGCTTACTTAGGCGTCGCACCTTCGAAAACTTACAAATTTATGATTATTTTATCACCGGTAGGAGCGTATTATGAAGAAGGTATTGATCCAGTTAAAATCGCTGTCGAAAATGAATACGTCCGCGCCGTATTAGGTGGAACTGGAGAAGCAAAAACCGCCGGTAACTATGCCGCTAGTTTAAAAGCTCAAGAAATCGTCGAAGCGCAAGGATTTTCCCAAGTTCTATGGCTCGATGGTGTTGAGAAAAAATATATCGAAGAAGTCGGTAGTATGAACGTCTTCTTTAAAATTGACGGAGAAATCGTTACACCTGCGTTAACGGGTAGTATTTTACACGGAATTACTCGGGATTCTGTGATTAAAATGTTAAAACATTGGGACCTTCCAGTTGTCGAGCGACGAATTTCAATGGAGGAACTGGCCGAAGCCCATGAAGAAGGACGTCTCGAAGAAGCCTTCGGTACAGGAACAGCGGCAGTAATCTCGCCAATTGGAGAGCTATTCTGGAATGATAAGACATATGTTATTAATGAAGGTAAAACTGGAAAAATCGCTAAACGATTGTACGATACATTGACAGGTATTCAATACGGTAAAATTGAAGATCCCTTTAATTGGATTGAAAAAATTGACGGTTAACCCTCATTGTCCCGTTCCTTATTAAATCTTTAAAATAAGTCTTACCAAATTATATTTTAAAAAGTAAAACCGAGCGTTAAGCTAACTTTAGCTAGCGCTTGGATTTTTTAATTTGTTTGCTTTGATTTAAAGGATATTTTTATATAGCGCTTTTTATTGCGACTAAACTTGTGAATTTTTAACTTATTCTTTATAAGCATTGCGAACGAAGACTTTTGAAAAGTAACTTTAAAAATAGCTTTCTTAAATATTTATCAGCAAAGGCGTATGGTAAGTAAACTTGTGTATTTTTTCAAAAAACTTTCCTAGTAGACGCTTACGCTGAGTAATTTTGGTTCGTTTTCGTAACCATTTTTCTTAGCAAACGTTCGCGTTGGGTAACATTGAACGCTTTTTCTTATGAGCTTTCCAAACAAACATTTTCGCTGAGTCGATTGGATTCATTTTCTCAAAGACTTTCTTAGGAGTGCATACGATAAATAAGTTAAAATGTTTTTTGTAAAAGCTTTCTCAGAGAAAGCGCACGGTAAATAGGTTAAGGAGCAGTTACGCAAATTTTTCCCTCAGTAGATGCGCCCAGTGGGTTAGTGTAATCACAGTTTCATTAAATCTTACATAGTAGAAGCAACCAGTGGGTAAGTTGAAACACATTCTCACTAACTCTTACACAGTAGAGCCTTCCAGTGAGTA
>CALGOZ010000129.1 GCA_937960785.1 uncultured Pseudogracilibacillus sp. | reverse complement strand
CATTTCAGGTGCGCAGGATAGCTACAGCTTCTTCCATTCAAGAAAAAATGACGCTTATCTAAGCGTCTATACCTTTATCGTTAATTTACTTAGTCGATCGATAGCTTCTTCTAATAAAGTGACATCTTGAACGAGAGCAATTCGAACGTAACCTTTACCTCGGTTGCCAAAGGCACTTCCTGGAACCATCGCAACTCCTACTTGAGCAATTGTTTCTAAAACAAAGTCCGTATCATTGAGCTCATAAGGATACTTTGCCCAGATAAACATGCCACTTTCACTTGGAGTTACTTTCCAACCGAGGGATTGCAAGCCCTTGGTCATCGTTTGATGCCTTTTAGCAAAAATTTCCCGCAGTCGGTCAGTAATTTCTTCAGCATTTTCCAAAGCTGTAATCGCTGCTTCCTGAATCGGCGCAAAGGTTCCATAATCTAAATTAGATTTTAAAGTCTTCATAATCGCAATAGCTTCTTTGTTACCGACGATATAGGCAATACGTGCACCGGCTAGACTAAAGCTTTTCGATAAGGAGTTAATTTCTAATCCTACTTCTTTTGCACCATCGACTTGTAAAAAGCTAATCGGGCCCTCACCGGAAAAGTAATATTCTGAATAAGCTGCATCGTGTAAGACAAGGATGTTATATTTCTTCGCTATATCGACAACTTTTTCAAAAAATTCTACTGTCGGATTTGCTGGTACAGGATTTCCCGGTAAATTTAAAATCATTAATTTTGCCTTGTTTAAAACTGACTCCGGTATCTTCGTAAAATCCGGTAAAAAGTTGTTCTCCTCTTCCAATGGCATATAATAAGGTTCAGCTTGAGCTAACATAATCCCTATATCATAAGCTACATAGGCTGGATCTGTCGTTAAAACAATATCTCCTTCATTACAAAAGGCAAGAGGTAGGTGTACGAGTCCTTCTTGAGAACCCATTGTTTGTAATACTTCTGTCTCCGGATCTAAGATAACCTTTGACCGGCGTTTATAATAGTCGGCTACCGATCGGTTAAAACGCTCTAGACCTGATAAAGTGTAATAATACATCGATTCTTTTTCACTTTCTATGGATAACGTTTTTCTTACTCGTTCATCCGGGGGTAAATCTGGACTTCCTAAACTAAGGTCGATTACCGCTTCCTTTGTCGCTTCTTTTTTGACGATTGCTTGTTTAATTTTACCGAAGACAGCTGGTGTAAACTTATCCATAAGCTTCGATTGTTCAATGATCAATTCCTTCACTCCCAGGCGTACGTTTAAAATTATGTTAAACTTATAATTTCCTTTATTTTACCATAGGCGTGTACCGGTTGTCTGACGTAATGGTGAAAGTTTACATATCTTTCATAGTTAATTGCAAAGCAATAAAAATAGCCTAATTATATAAGAAATCGTTGCTGAATTTCTTTTTTAATCGATTGATATAGGGGATCGTTTTTATAACATTTTTCTATTGATCCTAATATAGTCTTAATTATGTACGTCCGTGGTTTTTTACGCATTTTTTCTTCTTGTAAAAATTCGACAAATTGAGCCACTTTTGGGTCATCTTTATAACTTTCATAAAAACGTTGTAGCAATGTAGTTAATTCCACTTTTGGTTCATCATACGTTTGCCAAACTTGGAATACGCGCTCGTACAACTCTGTATGGACGAAGCTATTTTTACTTCTTACTAGGTGCTCAATGTAAGGATCAATTTTTTCTAATACAAATTCAATTAGGGCTTTTGTATTTATTTCTTCTGTAACATAAAAGGACCAAACTAAATTATACTGCTGTGTTAAACCTAATATGAAAACTGCACAATCTACCGCATAAAGTCTTACATTCTCGCCATATAAGTCAATAATACGTCGAGATAACCAAGCGATCTCATGTAGATGATAAGCTTTAGCAAACTGACGTAACTCTTGATCTTTAGAATGAAATACAAACCCTAATAAAGGTAACAAATTTTGTTCTTTGTTTACTTGCATGCGAATAACAATTTGATTGGCAAAAAGGGCTTTTGAATCCTGCGAAGCATTTTCATATAGTTGGGCTCGTCGTGCAAAGGCTTCTTTTTGCGCATACTTTAAAATTGCGATTAAACAATCGTTCTTTGAAGAAAAATAATTATAAAAGGTTCCCTTCGAAATGTTTGCTTGTTCAATAATATCTTGAACAGATGTTTGTGAGAAGCCTTTTTCTAAAAATAAGCGTTGCGCAACTTCCATTACGTCATGTCTACGATCTTCCATTATAACCACCTTTTTTATACTAAGGGTTCAATTGTACTTTTAATTAGTATATGATTAAATCAATGTTTATTCAAAATAAATCATTTTGTTGCGAAAATTAGACTATAAGTATAAACTAGTAAGAGATATGGTTTAGAAAGGGGTACTTTATGGATATAAAGGAAATACATAAAAACCCTCCCTATGCAATGATAGGGATTTTATTCGTTGGGGCCTTTATTGCCTTTTTAAATAATACATTATTAAATGTTGCATTACCATCGATTATGGCGGAGTTTTCTGTACCGCCGGCAATCGTGCAATGGTTAACGAATGGATATATGCTCGTTAGTGGTATTTTAGTTCCGGCTAGTGCGTTTTTTATTCAACGCTTTACGAACCGGACAATCTTTTTCTCTGCGATGTCCTTATTTACGGTAGGTACAGCATTAGCTGCCCTCTCTCCGTCTTTTGGTTTTTTAATTGCTGGGCGAATGACCCAGGCAGCCGGTTCAGCACTAATGATGCCTCTATTAATGAATGTGATGTTAACTGCCTTCCCTATTGAACGCCGTGGTACTGCGATGGGCTTTTTCGGACTTATTATGTTTGCAGCGCCTGCAATTGGTCCAACTTTATCTGGTTACATTGTTCAGACCTATAGTTGGCGTATGTTATTTCAGATGATTTTACCACTAGCGATTATTATTTTAATTTTAGCTATTTTTAAATTGAAAAATATTACACCGAATAAAAGAATTAAGATAGATATTTTTTCTTTATCCTTATCAACAGTAGCCTTCTCTTCCTTATTGTACGGATTTAGTTCAGCTGGTGAGCAAGGCTGGGGTGATCCGATTGTCTATAGTACAATTATCGTAGGTGCTGTCGTTCTTACTATTTTTACTTTACGTCAGCTACGTATGGAAGAGCCGATGTTACAATTCAGGATTTTTAAATTTCCGATGTACGCTCTTTCTGCCGTCATTTTAGTCGTTGTTTCTGCATCGATGTTTTCTGGTATGTTATTAATTCCAATTTACGTGCAAGTAGTTCGTGATATTTCGCCATTTCATGCTGGCATTCTTATGTTACCTGGTGCTGTTTTAATGTCATTTATGTCACCGATTACCGGGCGACTTTTCGATAAATATGGTGGCCGAGTACTAGCGATTATAGGTTTAACGATTACTGTAACAACAACCTATTTGTTAAGTAAATTAAGTTTAACATCTGAATACTATTACATTATGATGTTGTTTACAATTCGAATGCTCGGAATGTCCCTTGTAATGATGCCAGTAATGACAAACGGATTGAACCAACTTCCCATGTCACAGAACCCACACGGTACAGCGATGAACAATACTTTACAACAAATTTCTGGTGCAATTGGTTCGGCTGTTTTGATCACTATAATGAATGGACGAATGGAATCGACGCGTCTCGCTTTACTTGAAGAAGGAGCAAAGGTTAGCGAAGCCCAACTCGAACAAATCGCAATGTTAGATGGAGTGAATTTAGCCTTTTTCGTCTCCACACTTATTGCAACTGTCGCTCTTTTCTTAGCCTTTTTCATTAGACGGGTAGATCCAAATGAGTCTAAATTAAATGAAGGAAAAATTTAAACATTTTTACAAAGGAGTAGAAGTATGAAACGAATTGTGTTAGGTTCTTCATCCCCTCGAAGACAAGAGATGTTGCGAGGGCTGGGAATTCCTTTTACTGTTCGAACACCTAATGTAGATGAAGAAAATGTTTTGATTATTAACCCGATAGAAAAGGTAGAGACTTTAGCAAAACTAAAGGCAAATAATATTTCATTGCAATCGGAAGATGAAGTAATCGTAACAGCTGACACGATCGTAGCCTATCAAGGTACAATTTTTGAAAAGCCTAAAGATAAAGAAGAGGCCTACCAGATGATTACTACTCTGAGTGGAACAACCCACGAAGTCATTACTGCTGTTGCGCTTCGTTCCACTGAGAAAGAAGAAGTTTTCTCAGTTACGACAAAAGTTAAATTTTGGGATTTAACAGAAGAAGAAATCAAAGCCTATATTAAAACCGAGGAGCCTTACGATAAGGCCGGAGCTTACGGTATTCAAGATAGGGCGGGAACTTTTGTTAAAAAAATCAATGGCGATTACTACAATGTCGTTGGACTACCGGTCGCTAGCCTTTTACGAAAACTAAGGAAATTTGATTTCAATGCAAATAAATATATCTTTTCAACAGAGCAAGACGAACTGTAAGAAAGTTGTTACATTTTTTTCACGAATCGTTCATATAGTAACAGTAATTATCACAATATAGTTTACATTCGAAGTTTTATACGTTATATTTTTTCATAATGTATGTAAGCTACGTTTACGAAAAGGTGTCGATATACATTGAGTCAAAAACGTGCGTTACCTATATTGTTTTTAGTTATGTTTTTTGTTATGGTAGGTTTTGGAATTATTATACCAGTCCTACCGTTCTATGCGGAGCATTTAGGTGCTTCTGCCTTTGAACTCGGCTTATTAATGGCCGTTTACTCTTTAATGCAACTACTTTTTGGTCCGATGTGGGGCAGAATTTCTGATCGTGTTGGTCGAAAACCAATTATTTTAACCGGTATTTTTGGACTTGCTATATCTTTTTTCTTAATGGCGATTGCTTCAAATTTATGGATGTTATTTGTAGCGCGAATTATAGGTGGTTTTTTATCTTCGGCTAACATGCCGACGGTAACTGCTTATGTCGCCGATATCACATCCGAAGAAGATCGCGGAAAAGGTATGGGGATTATCGGTGCTGCTGTAGGATTAGGTTTTATTTTAGGACCAGCTATCGGTGGAATTTTTTCCAAAAACAGTTTAAGCTTACCTTTTTTTATCGCTGGTTTAAGTTCTTTTGTGACGTTTTTACTCGTTTTATTCGTATTGAAAGAATCACTTTCCCCGGATCAGTTGGGTGAAAGTAAACCAGAACGAATCTCAATCTTTAAGCAGTTACGGGAACCAATTGGTATTTTATATTTCTTACAACTATTTGTCTCCTTGTCATTAGCTGGCTTAGAAGCGACATTTGCTTATTTTGTTGCGCGAACGGCTGGCCTAGGTACTGTTGAGCTTGGTTATTTATTTATGATTATGGGCTTTGCCGGCGCACTTGTACAAGGTGGCCTTGTCGGTGTGTTAACACGTCGGTTTGGTGAAGCATTTGTGATTCAACTTGGTATTTTAATGTCTGCTTTAGGCTTTGGACTTATTTTATTTATTGACTCTTTTGTTACAGCTGCAATTTTCTTAACAATCTTTGGAATCGGAAATGGCTTCATTCGTCCAGCGGTTTCTGCCTTACTAACGAAACGCTCGAGCGTTGGCCACGGTAGTGTTACCGGACTATTATCGTCTTTTGATTCTTTAGGGCGCATTATCGGTCCGCCACTTGGAGGATGGTTGTTCGCCTTTTCAATTGGCTTACCGTATATTTCTGGAATTGCATTATCCTTTATCGCCTATATCCTTTTCCGGGTATATGCGAAGTTATCCCACCGCGAACGAGATATGCATAGGGCATAACGAGAGACCTCTAAGCAAGGAGAAACTGCTTGGAGGTTTTTTAATTTGTTTATAAGATTTTAAGCTAAATTTTGAGATAAAATGAGCTGCTGTAAACAGAAATAAGCAAAAATAAGATTTCGTTTACA
>CALGOZ010000128.1 GCA_937960785.1 uncultured Pseudogracilibacillus sp. | reverse complement strand
GCAAAAAGACTTACAACTTACACAGTGGACGCTTCTACTAGGGATGTCCACGGCAAAAAGACTTACAACTTACACAGTGGAGTAATTCAATAAGTAAGTTAAGAGGTAATAATACCACAACTTACTCAAGGAATTACATTTATAAATAAGTTACTAAAAAAACAAGGTCAAAATCGTGAATAGTTTTCTTAAGCTTTCTGAAACAACTAATCAAAATAATCAAATATATTAACGGATTATGTGTACAAATGGAAAATTTATTTAACAAAGTGAACAGGACTGAATTTCTCTATGTTTAGAAATTCAGTCCCTTCGTTCTTTAAGCTTAATTTATTCCCTATTACTTTCTTTAATTGGGAATAAACTTTTACATGAATGTTTCTTCCAACATAAGTTGGATAAAACTTTGTACTTGGGGTAAATCTTTAAATTCTGAATGGTAACAGAGCCATGTTTGGCGGTTTACCATTTTTTGATCAATACGAAGCGGTACATGCGGATAACGTTCAATTAAGGATTCCGAAACACTCCAAGGTAAAATTGCCATACCTAAACCTTGCTTCATAAATTGCTTACACGTTTCAATTTGGTCGACACTTATTTTTTGAACGGTATCGATTTTATTTTGGGTAGAAACCCAATGGTTAATTACTTCTTCAAGTCCGTCGTCACTTTTGAAGGAAATTAATGGTCGCTCTTTTACTTCTCCTTCTGTAAAGGGCTGCGTATCAAAGATATATAATGGATCTTCGAATAATAACGTATGTTCTAAATCTTTAATTGCTTCTCCTCGTACAATCGATACATGATAATTGCTATAGTCGTTACGAATGTCACCGCTCGTTCCCGTTACGAGATCGATTGTTACTTTCGGATATTTTTTCATAAATTTTGCTAACACTTTCGGTAAATAACGTTGACTAATTACCGTTGAACAAGCAATCGACAACGTGCCCCGTACTTCCTCACTGGAAACGGCGAGCTTATTTTTAATCGTCAATTCATTTTCGATAACTTTTCGAGCATGGTTTAAAATAAGCTCTCCACTTGGTGTGAGTTGTAACCGCTTCGCTGTCCGAATAAAAATTTGTTCCCCAAAATATTGTTCGATGTACTTAAGTCGTTGGGACACGGCTGGTTGGGATATTAAAATTGCCTTTGCCGTTCCCCGTACTGTTCCAATTTCTGCGAGTTGGATTAATAACTCATAATCACTTATTTTCATCACTAAATCACTTGCCCTATATATAATTATTATTAATTACTACATCTTATAGCATACCATAAGTTTTGAATTTACTTTAGTAAATCGCGCCAAGCTATTAATTCATTTTTCTCTGCTTCAGTAATTTTTTCTTCGTTCATTAACATCTCTAATAAAAAATCATAACTTGTAATTGTCGAAACTGCAACATTTTCTTCAGAAAAATTATTCTTTGCCTTTTCTAAACCATACGTAAAAATCGCCAATACTCCAAGTACTTCTGCCCCGACTTCTTTCAAGACACGTACTGCTTCCAAAGAGGACCCACCTGTAGAAATTAAATCTTCAATGACAATTACTCGGTCTTCTCGGTTTATATGTCCTTCAATTTGATTTTCCTTTCCGTGGCCTTTAGGGGAAGAACGAACGTAAACCATCGGTAAATCTAAAGCCTCAGCTAACCAAGCTGCATGAGGGATTCCAGCAGTAGCACAGCCTGCGATAGAATCCGGTTTCCAACCTAACCTTTCTATACGTTCAGTAAAAGCTTTTACAATTTTTCGACGAACATGTGGATAAGACATCGTCAAACGATTATCACAATAAATCGGTGATTTAATTCCTGATGTCCATGTAAAATAGTTTTCTGTACGAATTTGTACGGCTTCGATTTCTAGTAGATCTTTTGTAATTTCAGTTTGTAGATCCATATTTCCACTCCTTTAAGGCAAGGTTATAGGCAAGCTTTGGATTTTCTGCTTTCGTTATGCTTCTTCCGATAACGATTTTATCTACTTTTTGAGATTTTGCAAAAGAGGGAGTTGCAATTCGCTTTTGATCATCGGATTGGTCATCTGTTAAACGGATTCCTGGAGTTACAGTTTCAAAGCTTTGAGAGGTAACTCGTTTAATCTTCTCAGATTCGTGAACAGAACAAACGACACCGTCAGCACCACTCCCATAGGCTAATTTAGCAAAATGTATTACTTGATCTTCAACAGTTCCTTCTAAGGTTAAATCTCGTTGTAACATTTGATCATCAAAAGACGTTAGGATTGTAACGGCAAGTAGTTTTGGCTCTTTTGTTCCTTGAGAAGAGGTTTGTAAACCTTCCTTTGCCCGTTTAATCATATCGCTTCCGCCTAGGGCATGAACATTAACATAATCTACTTCTAAGGCGCTTAAATTACGCATTGCCCGCATCACAGTTGTAGGAATGTCGTGTAATTTCAAATCAAGAAAAATAGGATGTTCTCGTAATTTTAATTGTTCAATAACTTTAGGACCTTCCCGATAAAACAACTCCATGCCGACTTTTACCGGGACCCCTTCTAGTTCGTTTAGGTCAATAAATTGCTTTGCCTCACACCAAGTTGGAAAATCTAAGGCTAAAAATATCGGATTCATCGATGAGCACCTCCGATCGCTTCCTTTACTGAAGAAAATCCATAACATTTTAACACATTAGGTAACTGATCAATAATCGTTGGACAGGCATAAGGATCTTTAAAATTAGCTGTACCGACGGCGACAGCACTTGCTCCCGCAAGTAAGAATTCTAAGACATCTTCAGCCCGTTCAATACCACCCATACCGATTATTGGTAAAGATACATGCTGGTACACTTCATAAATCATTCGGATGGCAATCGGTTTAATCGCAGCTCCAGATAAACCACCTGTTTTATTGGCAATTATCGGTCGTCTTGTAGCTAAATCAAGACGCATGCCGGTAAGTGTATTAATCATCGTCAAACCATCTGCTCCAGCGTTTTCAATTGCTTTTGCCATCGCTACGATATCTGTCACATTAGGTGATAGTTTTACATAAACAGGGACGTTACTTACTGCTTTTACTCGACGAGTTACCTCTTGGGCCATTTCGGGGTCTGTACCAAACTGAATTCCTCCTTCTTTTACATTCGGACAAGAAATATTTAATTCGATTGCTGCTAAATCTTCCGCCTTGCTCAAGGTTTTCGCTACTTGTTCATATTCTTCCACCGTACTTCCAGCGACATTTGCAATAATCGGTATGTTAAACTGTCTCAAAAAAGGTATCTCTTCGGCAACAATTCGCTCAACGCCCGGATTTTGTAAACCGATTGCATTTAACATGCCTGAAGCTGTCTCTGCTACACGGGGAGTCGGATTCCCTAAACGCTCGCTACCAGTTGCTGCCTTCATAATGACTGCACCTAGTATGTTTAAATTATAAAAATTGCTGTACTCTCTACCAAAGGCAAAACATCCAGAAGCTGGCATAACTGGATTTTTCAACTCTAAACCTGGTAACGATACGGATAAATCAATCATAAGTCTACCTCCTTTGCAGCAAGGACTGGCCCATCTTGACATATTTTTTTGTATGAAGTTGCACCTTTTGTTGGAATCACACAAGCATAACAAGCACCGATACCACAAGCCATCCGTTCCTCAAACGATAGATAGCCTTCGATTTCTGAAAGTGTTCGTTTTACTGAGCGCAACATCGGTAACGGACCACAAGCATAGTAACGATCGAGCGATTGCTTTTCTACATAGTCAGTCACAAAGCCTTTTTTTCCATATGTGCCATCATCGGTAACGATTGTCGTTGCACCTAATTTTTTAAATTCATCTTCATAAAACACATAATCTTTCGTTTGAAAACCTAATATTGCTTGGAATGGGATTTGGAGTTGGTTTAACTTTTTTGCTAAAAAGTAAATTGGTGGCACTCCGATTCCTCCACCTAATAGTAAAATAGACGATTCTTTATTGATATCTTTTAGAGGAAAGCCGCTTCCATTAGGACCTAATAAATCGAGTGATTGTCCAGCTTGATAGCTAGCTAGCTTTCCTGTTCCGTCGCCAATTACTTTAAATAAAATTGTAAAAGTGTTTGTCGCTTCATCTATGTGCGCAATTGATATCGGACGGCGTAGAGTAAAGCCGTCGATACAAATATGGACAAACTGGCCGGGCTTTGCATTTTGGCTAATATATTCATCTTTTAATACGATTGCGATTGTCTCTTTCGCAATCTCGGCGGAAGAGACAATCGTCGCTCTTTGTTTTTTCATTTAATTCACCCCGTCATCGGTAATTGGTGTAGCAGTAAAGGTTGAGGAATCAATTACATTTAAAATTGCTTCTGCTGTATCTAAATTCGTCAAACTAATCATACCGTGCTCTACTGCTTCACGACGAATTCGGAAGCCGTCGGAACGTTGTTGTTTTCCGGAAGTAATCGTATTAATGACGAATTGAACTTCTCCATTTTTTATAATCGATAATACGTTTCGCTCATCTTCATCGATTTTAGCTACACTTATAACTGGTAAGTTTCTCTCTTGTAAAAAGTCCGCCGTTCCTTCTGTTGCGTACAATTGAAAGCCTAACTCATGGAATCGTTTCGCAATCGAAAATGCTTCCTGTTTATCTTTGTCTGCTACGGTAAGTAACACTGCCCCTTCAAAAGGAATTGTAATACCTGAAGCTAAAAAGCCTTTATACAAAGCCTTTTCTAATGTTTTATCATATCCGATTGCTTCCCCTGTCGACTTCATTTCTGGACCAAGCGTGGTATCAACACTACGTAATTTCTCAAAAGAGAAAACCGGCAATTTGACATAAACGTTAGGTTTTTCTTTTAAAATTTCTGTATTATAACCTTTTTCTTTCAATCTTTCACCTAAGATACAACGGGTAGCGATATTCGCCATTGTTACTCCGGTAATTTTACTTAAAAACGGAATCGTCCGGCTCGCTCTTGGATTTACTTCTAAGACGTATACTTCATCGTCTTGGATAATAAACTGAATGTTAATTAAACCGACAACGCCTAGGGTTCTTGCTATTTTGTCTGTAGCATCTAACATTTTCTCCTTAACTGTTTCGCTAATTCGTTGCGGTGGATAGACAGCAATTGAATCTCCCGAGTGGACTCCCGCCCGTTCGATATGTTCCATAATGCCTGGAATAAACGTTGTTTCACCATCACTAATTGCATCGACATCGACCTCAATTCCGGTTAAATATTGGTCGATTAATAATGGCTTTTCCTCACTAATGTTCGTCACTATTTGTAAGTAATTGTTCAACTCTTTTTCGTTATGAACAATCTCCATCTGAGCTCCACCAATTACATAGGATGGTCGAACAAGTACTGGGTAGCCGATTTCGTTAGCTATTTCAATCGCTTTTTGTTTCGTCGTTACGGCTTTACCGTTTGGTTTTGCAAGGTTGAGCTCTTCTAATAACTGCTCAAATTTATTACGATCTTCAGCCCTATCAATAGCCTCTAAACTTGTTCCTAAAATTTTCACCCCTCGGCGTTCTAAACCAGCTGCTAAATTAATCGCCGTTTGGCCACCGAATTGAACGATAACCCCAATCGGCTTTTCCAATTCGATTACGTGCATCACATCTTCTAATGTTAACGGCTCAAAATATAATTTATCAGAGATGGAAAAGTCCGTCGAAACAGTCTCTGGATTGTTGTTCATAATAATCGCTTCATAACCCATCTCTTTAATTGCTAGAATCGAATGAACCGTCGCGTAATCAAACTCGATACCTTGTCCAATTCGAATCGGCCCTGAACCTAATACGAGCACCTTTTCCTTTGTTGAAACACTGGACTCATTTTCCTCTTCATACGTACTGTAGTAATACGGAGCATTGGATTCATAGACCGCTGCACAGCTATCGACTAATTTATATACGGGGAGGATGTCTTGTTTTTTCCGTTCGTTATAGATCGTATCGACATCTACTTGCCAAATTCGCGCTAACTGTTCATCGGAAAAGCCGTGCTCTTTCGCCTCTTGTAACGTTTCTTTCTCTAATGGCTTTTTTGAAAATTGTTTTTCCTTCTCAATAATGCCGGCAATTTTCGTTAAGAAGAAACGGTCGATTTTCGTATAATTAAATAACGTGTCGACGGAATGGCCACGACGGAACATTTCAGCGATTACAAAGATTCGCTCATCGTCGGCTTCTTTTAGTCGTTCAATTAATTCGTCTTCCGGCTCTTCTTCTAAATATGGTAAATGGAAATCCCCATTACCTACCTCTAAAGAACGAATTCCTTTTAAAAATGATTCTTCAAATGTGCGACCGATTGCCATAATTTCACCGGTCGCCTTCATTTGGGTACCGAGTTTACGATCACCGAATATAAACTTATCAAAAGGAAAACGCGGAATCTTTGTCACAACATAATCAAGGGATGGCTCAACGTTCGCGTAGGTCGCTGTCGTTAGCGGATGTTTAATTTCATCTAGTGTTAAACCGACTGCAATTTTAGCTGCAATTTTGGCAATAGGATAACCGGTTGCCTTCGATGCTAAAGCAGAAGAGCGACTTACTCTCGGATTCACTTCAATAATGTAGTACTGAAAGCTATCCGGATCTAAAGCGAGCTGAACGTTACAGCCTCCTTCAATTTTTAATGCCCGAATTAACTTCAACGAAACGTGACGTAACATCTCATATTCACGGTCCGATAAGGTTAATGATGGTGCAACGACAATCGAGTCACCGGTATGGATACCAACCGGATCAATATTTTCCATATTACACACGACAATTGCTTGATCTTTTTTATCGCGAATTACTTCGTATTCAATCTCTTTAAAACCGGCGATGCTTTTTTCTACGAGACATTGACCTACAGGAGATAAGGCGAGGCCATTTTTAACGATATGGCGAAGTTCTTCTTCATTATCACACATTCCTCCACCAGTACCTCCTAATGTAAAGGCTGGGCGAACGATAATTGGATATCCAATTTCATTGGCAAATTGTATTGCTTGTTCAACTTCCGTTACTATTTCGCTCGGTGGTACTGGTTCATCTAATTCTTCCATTAATGCACGGAATTTTTCCCGGTCTTCTGCTTGTTGAATAGCTTCAAGGCTTGTGCCTAATAGTTGTACGTCAAATTCATCTAAAATGCCTAATTCATCAAGCTCTATTGCCAAGTTAAGGCCAGTTTGCCCCCCTAAAGTGGGAAGCAGAGCATCTGGACGTTCTTTTTGAATTATTTTTTTCAAGAAATCGACCGTTAAAGGTTCCATATATACCCGGTCTGCAACGGTCGTATCGGTCATAATCGTTGCGGGATTTGAATTCGCTAAAATAACGGTATAACCTTCTTCTTTTAAAGATTGACAAGCTTGAGTTCCAGAATAATCAAATTCAGCAGCTTGACCTATCACAATTGGTCCCGAGCCGATGACGAGAATCGTTTCAATTTCTTTATTTAGAGTCATCTTATTGATCACCGTCCCCTTTTTTCGTCGCTTTAATTAGATCTAAAAACTGGTCGAATAAAAAGTTTGTCTCCTTTGAACCTGGTGCTCCTTCTGGATTAAATTGAACAGAAAAAGCTGGATATTGTTTATGGGAAATTCCTTCGATTGTGTGATCGTTTCCTGAACGATATGTGATATTTATCCTTTCTGAATCTAAGCTTTTTTCCGTTACATAAAAAGCCCGACTTTGGGTCGTACTCCATGTCCGGTTTGTAGCCATTTCTTTTACAGTATAATTTTTTCCATAGTGTCCGACCCGTAATCGTTCGATCGATGCACCCGTTGCTAGGGCTAATAGTTGATGGCCTAAACCGATACCAAAGATAGGAATATTCCCTAATAAATCGCGGACTGTTCTGACGACTTCAGGATAATCATTTGGATTACCAGGGCCATTTGAAAAAAGGACACCATCTGGTTTAAATCGTAAAATCGATTCTGCATCGTAATTGTACGGTACGACTGTTACGTTACATTGTCTTTCGGTCAACTCATGTAATATACTATGTTTCATTCCTAAATCGACTACTGTAATACGAAAACTGTGCCCTGGTACGATATAAGGCTTCGTAATTGATACTTCTTCTACTAAGTTACGCTTAGGCCAATCCGAGTGAGAAAATAATGTATTTATGGAAATGTCTTTTTTATCAGTAATGACACCACGTAACTGATTAGCTTTACGTATATGGCGGGTTAATTTACGAGTATCGACTCCGGTAATTCCAGGAATTTGATGTCGAGTAAGAAAACTATCTAATGTCTCCTCCGAACGAAAGTTAGAAGGAACTGTACTTAACTCTTTTACAATTAACCCCTCGATATGAGGTGAGATCGACTCAAAATCATCACGATTAATTCCATAGTTTCCGACTAATGGATATGTCATTACAACTATTTTTCCGTTATAATTCGGATCAGTAACCATTTCTTGATAACCGGTCATCCCATTATAAAAAACGACTTCGCCTTTCGCTTCTACAGTCGCTCCAATAGCTTCACCAGCGAAAATCGCACCATCTTCCAATACTAAATAACGTTTATGCATGTTGATCACCTTCGTAGACGACCTTTCCTTCATAAATTGTCATCGTCGGAATACCTGATACCTTCCATCCATCAAAAGGTGTGTTTTTCCCTTTTGAATAAAAGGTATTGCGATCGATTGTTTCCTCCTTTTCGAGGTCGATTAACGTTAAATCAGCGACTCGACCAACTTCAAGTACACCATATGGTAGATTGAACGTTTTTGCCGGATATTCCGTAAAGTTTTTCACAAGCTCTTCTAAGGTCATGACGTTCTTTTTTACTAGATGAGTATATAAAAGTGGAAAAGCCGTTTCTAAACCAACGATTCCAAAAGGTGCTTCTAAAAATCCAAGAGCTTTTTCTTCTTTGGCATGTGGTGCATGGTCTGTAGCTACAAAGTCGAGCGTACCATCTAATAATCCTTCAAGTAGGGCTTGTCTATCTTCTTTTGCCCGTAATGGTGGGTTCATTTTAAAATCAGCATCATCTTCTAAAATATCATCTTCTGTTAGTAATAAATGGTGCGGTGAAACTTCCGCCGTTACTTTAATACCGGCACGTTTTGCATCACGGATTACGCGAACACTTTCTTTCGTACTTACATGACAGACGTGGTAATGGCAGCCTGTTTCTTCGGCTAAAAGAACATCTCGAGCAATATGAACTGCTTCACTTGCACTATAAATACCTGGTAAATTTAATCGTTCGCTAACTTTACCCTTATGAATTACTCCTCCGTATAACAATGAATTGTCCTCACAGTGTGCAACGATTGCCTTGCCACACCGAGCTGCTTCTTGCATAGCTTCTAGCATTTGTCCAGCTTCTTGAATACCTACTCCATCATCAGTAAAAGCGAATATTCCAGTTTTAGATAAAGCTGTAATGTCTGTACGCTCTTTACCCTCTAGGCCTTTTGTTATTGCTGCATAAGGTAATACGCGAATATGGGCATTTTTTTCAATTCGTTCAAATAGGGCTTCGACCTCTTTTACACTGTCGGGAACAGGATTTGTATTCGGCATTGAACAAACGGTCGTATAGCCTCCTCTAGCTGCAGCTTTTGTTCCTGTTGCGATCGTTTCTTTATGTTCACCACCAGGTTCGCGTAAATGAATATGCACATCGATAAAGCCGGGTGTAAGAAGTCTTCCCTTACCGTCAATAATATGCTTTGCATCTTCTTCAATCTCTTCTTTGGAAATTTGTTCAATTTTCCCACGAACAATCAACACATTACAAGTCTCTAATTCATTTCCTTTAACGATACGTTTTACATTTCTTAAGATTGTGCTCATTTATAATCCCCCAATTTTGTAATAATGTATAAAGAATTGCCATACGGATATAAACGCCGTTTTCCATTTGTTTAAATATTCGTGAGCGATTCGCTTCAACTAATTCAGAAGCAATTTCGACATTACGATTGACTGGTCCAGGATGCATAATAATTGCATGGGGCTTCATTAGCGCTTCCCTTTCGAGAGTTAAGCCGTAATATTCATGATAATTATGAATCGGATCTTCATTTTCTTCATGTCGTTCATGTTGAATTCGTAAAAGCATAAGTACGTCGGCGATTTCTACAGCTTCATCAATGGGTACATAAGGATATCGACCTTCTTCGTCCATATGTTCCTTCGCTCCTGAAACATAAATCGTTGCGCCTAAACGTTCTAATAACTCTAAGCTTGAATGTGCTACTCGGCTATGTTTTATATCCCCGGCAATGACAACTTGTAAATTATTAAAAGAACCAAACTCTTCATAAATCGTATAAGCATCTAGTAAGCTCTGGGTTGGATGATCCTTTGTTCCAGCTCCACCGTTAATCACTGGTATTGAAAGATGAGGTGTCACATCCGTTGCCCAATTATCATCTTCGTGACGAATTACAAGGACATTAGCACCTATTGCCTCGAAAGTTTTCGCCGTATCTAATAACGTTTCCCCTTTATGCATACTCGATAGTTCTGGATGAAAATCTAACGTTTCGATTTGTAATTTTCTTTCAGCGACAATAAAGCTCATCTTCGTGCGCGTACTCGGTTCAAAAAACAAATTCGCTGCGAACAGTTGTCGATTAATTTCGAAGGGGTTACTTCGGAATTTCTTTGCTAATTCAAAAGTGCGTAAAATTTCATCATTTGATAAATCATCAACGGATATAAGATGTTTCATTTATTATACACCTCTTTTATGCCTTTTTATTTAGATTGTGGAAATTGTGACGAAACTTTCATTTCATTGCGTAAAAAAAGCCTCTTTGCTTTAAAAAAGTTCGCAAAGAGGCATTAATAATCTAAAAGTAGTACCTGTTTTGCAAACCTTTTAAATCTCACGGGATTTAATTAAAGATTTTGCATTTATTTTTCATATATTCCTACTTCATCTTCCTGATCTGTCTCATTCAGTTGTACAACGATAATTTCCTTTGTCGATGTCGGTATATTTTTCCCAACGTAATCAGCCCGAATTGGAAGTTCTCGATGACCCCGGTCGACTAAAACTGCCAGTTGAATTTGTGCTGGACGACCGATATCCATAATCGCATCCATCGCGGCGCGCACGGTCCGACCGGTGTATAACACATCATCGACTAAAACGACTGTTTTATTGACTAGGTCAACATCAATTGTTGCAGATAGCACTTCCGCATCTTGTGCTTCTGTTTCTAAATCATCACGATAGAGTGTAATATCAAGCTCACCAATCGGTACTGTAATCGATTCAATCTGCTTTATTTTTTCTTGTAAACGTTGGGCTAGCGGAATACCTCGAGTCTTAATTCCGACTAAGACAAGATTTTCGCCACCTTTATTACGCTCTAATATTTCATGGGCGATACGAGTTAAGGCTCGGTTTATTGCAGCTGCATCTAATACTGTAGTTTTTTTCTCCATCGTTTTCACCACCTGAGTAGCTCAAATTTTTCCTTAAAAAAACCTTTTGCCAATAATAAAGAGGCAAAAGGTTATAAGAATCCATAAAAATCTATTGTTTCGATTCCTTTGTAGCCTCTCGGGACTATGTTAAAGGACTTTTTATTAGGTTCTAATGTATTATTTCAAAATATATATATAAAGTCAAGCCTTTAAGTGAAACAATAGTAACAACTTTTTAAACCATTCAGGTCGCTCGCAAGTAAATTCAACATATTCTTTGGTTAAAGGATGGATAAACCCTAACGTTCGAGCGATTAATGCTTGGTGTTCGATATATGGTGATTTTTTACGACTATAAAGGGGATCACCGACGATAGGGTGATTTATATATTTCATATGCACCCGAATTTGGTGGGTCCTTCCAGTAATAAGTTGACATTGAACATGGCTGTAATCCTTCGTATTAGCGAGAACTTTAAAGTTTGTCTCCGCTTCTTTTCCATCAGCAATTACTGTTCGTTTTAGACGATTCTTCGGATGACGACCAATCGGTGCTTTAATTGTTCCTTTTTCGTGGGTTAAATTACCGTGAACAATTGCTTCATAATAGCGAGTTACCGACTTTTTTTTAAATTGATTTTTTAACTTTTCATAACTATCGTTTGTTTTACATATGACCATTACTCCACTTGTATGTTGATCGAGTCGATGGACGATTCCCGGGCGTTCTTTTCCACTTAAAGTTGCTAATTCATCAGTATAATTTAGTAAAGCATTCACTAAAGTCCCAGAAAAAACTCTTTCTGTTGGATGAACTAACATTCCGCGCGGTTTATCGATGACGATGATCGCTTCATCTTCATAGAGTATCGATAACGGAAGTGACTCTGGTTCTAGCCTTTGTTTAGTTTCTTCTTTAAGCGTCCATGTAACGACATCACTTAATTTGCATTTATAATTCGGTTTTACCTTTTTACCATTGACGAGCACTTTACCTTCTTTAATTAATAATTGCATTTGATGACGGGAGTAATCTTCATTATGTTTGACAAGAACTTTATCAAGACGTTCTTGTACGTCCTCAGCTCCTATATTAAGCTCCTTTTGCGTCATGTTGTCCACGTCCTTTTCGCTCCTCGATTAAGGTAAGTAATAACAATAATATAACTCCGATTACAAGGAAGGAATCCGCTAAATTAAAAATCGGATAATCGTAGGTGAAAATTATCACATCAATAAAATCAACGACTTCCTTGCGAAACAAACGATCGATAAAGTTGCCGATTGCACCCCCTAAAATAAATGCAATGGCTACACTTTGACCGGCTTTTCCTTTTGCGTGACGGTGTAAATAATAAATCAAGCCAATAATCACGATAATAGTAATGATATAAAAGAAGGCCAATTGATTTTGTAATATACCCCAAGCTGCTCCTTTATTTCGAAAGGATGTAATGTATAATAAGTTTTCAATTAATTCAATCCGTTCATAAAGCTCCATATTTTTAACGATTAGTGCTTTTGACAATTGATCAATCACAATGACGATTAATGCGATAAAATAATAACGTTTCATTCGCTTAGTACTCCTTCGTATTCATTTAGCACAAATAGAAAATTTATCTCATTTTAATGTAAGACTATTTTTTAATAAGTGCAAGTAAAAACGAAAAAAACGAACGTGCTACGAATTTAGACGATAAAGTATTGATTCTTTATCGCTAATTTCCTTGCACGTCCGTCCTTCTCAGCTAATTATTCGAATAGATGATTGTAGTGAGTCTCAACAATATCGGCACAACGTTCACATAAAGATGGGTGAGCTTCGTTATTACCTACTGTGTGAGACATTACCCAACAACGATCGCACTTTTCACCAGAATGCTTTTCAACGTCGATGTGAACATGATTATATTCTTTTCCTTCATTACTTACTTCACCGATTGTAGCTTCGGATACAATGAACAATTGATGTAAGTGTGGAATTGAAGTTAATACTTCTTTCGTATAGTCTTCTTTTGGTTCAATTATAATCTTTGCTTCAAGAGGCTTGCCGATTACTTTTTCATTTCGTTTCTCTTCAAGGGCTTTCAATACATCGTCCCGTACTTCCATAAAGTGCTCCCACTTCTTAAGTAACTCGTCGTTTACTCGAGGTAAATCTCGGCCTTCCGGGGCATCGGTTAATTGAGCGTATTCTGCTTCCACCCCCGGGATATGCTCCCATACTTCCTCTGCTGTATGAGGAATAATCGGTGTCAATAATTGAACAAGCGATGTAATTGTCTCGTAGTAAACTGTTTGAATGCTACGACGGCGGTGACTATTTGTTTCCTCGATATATAAAATATCCTTTGCAAAGTCTAAGTAAAATGCACTTAAATCGATTGTTACAAAATTTAAAATATCGTTAAAGCCATCGGCAAAATCATAAGCATCGAAGCTTGTACGGACCTTTTTAATTAAGGTTTGTAAACGATATAGCATGTATAAATCGATTTCTTCTAATTGATCTTCATTAACAGTATCTACTTTAGGATCAAAGTCGTTTAAGTTTCCTAATAAGAATCGGAATGTATTACGAACTTTTCGATAGTTTTCGGCTACTTGTTTTAAAATTTCCTGGGAAATTCTTACGTCGGCTTGGTAATCAACTGAAGCCACCCAAAGGCGTAAAATATCTGCACCGAACTGCTTTTGAATCTTCATCGGTTCAACGACATTACCTAAAGACTTACTCATTTTACGTCCTTCACCATCAAGGGCAAATCCATGACTGATCACACCTTTGTACGGTGCTTTTCCTGTCGTTGCTACTGCCGTTGATAAAGAAGAGTTAAACCAACCACGATATTGGTCACTACCTTCTAAATAAATATCTGCAGGTCGACGTAAATCCTCCCTTTGCATTAATACTGCTTCATGGGAAGAACCTGAATCAAACCAAACGTCCATAATGTCCGTTTCTTTCGTAAACTTACCATTCGGGCTATGTTCAGATGTAAATCCTTCTGGTAACAAATCTTTCGCATCCCATTCGAACCAAATATTCGATCCATGTTTACGGAATAATTCTGATACGTGATTTATTGTTTCTTCTGTTATAATTGCTTCTCCATCTTCACCGTAAAATACTGGAATCGGCACTCCCCACGTACGTTGACGGGAAATACACCAATCCTCACGGTCACGAACCATATTGTAAAGACGTGTTTCTCCCCAGTGAGGAATCCATTCGACTTCACGGATTTCGTTTAAAATGTCTTGACGAAAATCTTTAATCGAAGCAAACCATTGGGAGGTCGCACGGAAAATTGTCGGTTGCTTTGTTCTCCAATCGTGTGGATACGAATGGGTAATGAATGTTAAATGTAGCAATGCACCTACTTCGTCTAATTTTTCTGTAACGGCTTTGTTTGCATCATCATAAAATAATCCTTCAAAACCAGGCGCTTCATTAGTAAATTTTCCTTTTTCATCTACAGGGCAAAAAGCTTCAATTCCGTATTCCTTTGCAACATAGAAGTCCTCTTCCCCGTGACCAGGAGCTGTATGTACACATCCAGTTCCTGATTCTGTCGTAACGTGTGTACCTAACATAACGAGGATGTCTCTTTCATAAAAAGGATGTTTCGCAATAATATGTTCTGCATCGCGACCCATAATTGTTTTTTCAACTGAGTAAGTTTCCCATTCCATTTCCTCAGCTAAGCCTTCGAGTAAGTCATGGGCAACGACGTACGACTCATCACCGACCTTGACGACATCATATTGAAGGTCTGGATGTAACGTAATTCCTAAACTAGCTGGAATGGTCCATGGTGTCGTCGTCCAAATAATAATTTTTGTACCATTTTCTAAAACGCCTTTTCCATCTGTCACCTCATAAGCGACGTAAATCGATGGTGAACGTTTGTCTTTATATTCAATTTCCGCTTCTGCTAAGGCTGATTCAGAAGAAGGTGACCAATAGACCGGTTTATATCCTTTGTAAATATAACCTTTTCTTGCCATTTCACCGAAAACTTTAATTTGAGCAGCTTCATATTCCTTAGTTAATGTAATGTAAGGATTATCCCATTCACCGATTGCACCAAGTTGTTTAAATTGTTCCCGCTGGCGATCTAACTGTTCCATCGCATAGTCAGCACACATTTGTCTAAACTCTGCGATGCTAACGTCTTTACGATCAATTTTTTTCTTATTAATTAATGCTGTTTCAATAGGGAGACCGTGCGTATCCCAACCAGGAACATATGGTGCATGAAATCCCGCCATCGACTTATAACGAACGATGAAGTCTTTTAAAATTTGGTTCAAGGCATGTCCGATATGTAAGTCTCCATTCGCATACGGAGGTCCGTCATGCAAAATAAATAACGGTCTACCTTTCGTTCGTTCTTGCATTTTTTCATATAATTTCGTTTCATCCCATTGTTCGCGGCGAATTGGTTCTTTATTCGGTAAATTACCCCGCATTGGGAATTTTGTTTTCGGCATTAATAGTGTTTCCTTATATACCATAGACATAAATCCTCCTTTAAATTGTGCCATCTTTCTGATTTTTAAGTGTATCGTTTTATTTAAAAAAATGGAAATAATAAAATAAAAAAATCCTCTAAATCCCTAAAGGGACGAGGACTCCCGCGGTACCACCCTTATAAATGTCTTCTACAAACATTCACTTAACTATTCATAACGTGAATAACCCGTCCTGTTCTACTATTCGTTCAAACGGCTGCTCCGGAATGATTTTCTAAAAGAAGAACCATATTAGGCTCCCACCAGTTCCTAACTCGCTTTTATGGTTTCGTTTCTTTTATACTCTTTCCTTCTTTGCATTTCTTTATATGTAACGTTACTTTATTATAGCATATAATTTATACATACTTAAATAAATTAATATTTATTCAACTTCAACTTCTTCATCGCCGATATCTGCTTCATTCATCATTTGAAGAAAGTCTTCCCAATCGTTACTATTGATCATATCAAGCTGAGCTTCGATTAACATTTTCAATCGAGTTCTAAAGACTTTCGTCTGCTTTCGAACGTCCTCAGCTGCGATTGAAATTTTTCTCGATTCGGCTAAGGCTTCGTTTATAATTCGATCTGCATTTTTTTCTGCTTCTTTAATAATTAACTTCGCTTCTTTTTGCGCATTTGCTTTCAATTCGTCCGCCGTTTCTTGAGCAATGATGAGGGATTTGTTTAACGAATCTTCAATATTACCGAAATGTTCTATTCGTTCGTTTAATTCCTCAATTTCTTGTTTCATCTGTTTATTTTCCCTTAGGACGAGCTCATAATCCTTAATAATTTGATCTAAAAAATCGTTAACCTCATCTTCATTATATCCACGAAAGCCTCGACTAAACTCTTTATTATGGATATCTAATGGTGACAGCGCCACAAAAAACACCCCCTGAACAGTTTGAACCGTTATCGCATCTTAATTATGTATTATCATATATGATTTTTTGATAATTTTCTACTTTATTTACGTTAAATGAGCTACTAAAAGTCTTATTTTATCTTTTCTCGTCTTTCCTCTATGATCAATCAGTTTACAACGACCATAACCTCGGACGGAAAGCAAGTCACCTATTTCTAAAGTTGTCGCAGGATTTGTCTCGAGTCGGTAATTTAAATGTACTCGCTCTGCTTCGATTAAACGACTAGCATTTTTTCGCGATAAATGATAAACCGTTCGCACAACGACGTCGAGACGTAACGAACTAACAGTGTAATTTTGCTTTTTCCATTGTGCTTCGATTTTCTCTATCGAAGATAATGGAAGCTCATGGAAAGACACAGATGTACTTTTTATATTCGTTAACTGTTGTACAATGTAATCTTTGAACGTTTCCGTCGTTATGAGATGTATGCGATCCGGATGTACAAAAATATCACCAACCATTTTGCGATCGATTCCTAACGACGTGAATGCACCGAGCACATCGCGATGGGTTAATGTTATAAATTTACTCGGATAAGTCGCTTCAAGGCCGACTAATTCAAAATGTTCAGTTTCAATCGGAATAAAGTACGGTGCAATCACTGCTCGTTGTCGTTCCGCTTTGTCGACACCACCGAAAAAAGAAACGTCTATTTCAGCATTTTGTTCACCGATTACATAACGTACTATCTCGCGTTCCCGTGGATTTAAAAACTCTGTTACATAGATGATAAATTGGTTTTCTACTTGAACCTTCCAATCGAGGACTCGATCGATAAAAGGATGTTCATTTTCACGAAAGTGTTGGTAAATTGGCACTTTATCACCCTAAAAAGCTTTCAAGCATTGAAAAAATTTCAATTAATCCACGTGGAACTAAAAAACGTAAAACTAAAAGAGCAACGATTGGAGAAATATCAATCATTCCACCGATCGGCGGAATAATCCGACGAAACGGCTCAAGAAAAGGTTCAACAATTCTCCCTAAAAAATAACCAAACTGAGACTCCCGCGCTCCCGGAAACCATGACATTAAAATATAAATAATGATTAAGTATCCATAAATATAAATTAGTTGCAACAATAAACCTAAAATTAATTGCATCTTTATTTACCACCTTTTAAAACTCATCTTCATCGAACGTATCTACAGATATCTCCCCAGTTACTTCAACATTTTCTGGTGTGCATAAAAAAGTTGAGAGTCCCAACTTCTGAATGTCACCTTTAATTGCATATACAGTGCCACTTAAAAAATCGACGATTCGTTTTGCCTGCTGACGGTCGACTTGGTGTAAATTAATAACGACGGAACGTTTATTCAAAAGGTTATCTGCAATCTCTTGTACTTCATGATAAGACCGTGGTTCATACAACGTTACTTTTGCTGTTGATGTTTCAATCTTTGTTAAATTAACGACATTTGGCTGCTGATTACGTTGAGATAAGCCCGGAACATTAGACTCTTCTACATCTACTTCCTCAACGTATTCGTATTCCTCCTCGGTGTTGAAAAAATTTTTTAATTTTTCTCTAAAGCTCATTACGCTCACCTCTTTATTATATAAAGGTTAGGAGCCTACTAAGATGGAACCGATCCGTAGGTGGGTTGCTCCTTCTTCAATTGCAATTTCAAAGTCATTGCTCATCCCCATCGATAAATAATCGCACGGTGCGTGAAGATAGCCTTTCTCCTTAATATCATCACGAAGTGTCCGCAACTGGCGGAAAACATCTCGGATTTCTTCCTCATCATCTGTATGTGGGGCCATCGTCATCAATCCGACGACTTTCACCTTTTCATAAGGTGCTAACGTTTGGATAAAGTCTTCTACTTCATCAGGGGTTAGTCCGTGCTTCGTTTCTTCACCGCTTACATTTACTTGTACGAAGCAAGGAATTACTTCATCGGATCGATTGTTAATTTGTCTTGCTACCGATTCCCTTTCTAATGAATGAATCATCTTGACTTTACCAATTATATCCCTTACTTTCCGGGATTGCAACGTTCCGATAAAATGCCAATTCGCATCATCACCAATCGCGTCATATTTTTCTAACATTTCTTCGGTACGATTTTCACCGATATCGACAATCCCAGCCTCAAGTAATTCTTTTGCCCGTTCGTTTGATACATATTTTGTCACACCGATTATTGTAATCTCTTCAGGGTCCCGGTCTACCCTTTCACAAGCTTTCTCGATTCTGTCTTTCAGTGTTGCTAAATTGTCTTGAATACTCATCTACAACAATCTCCCCTATTCGACTACGATTAATCTTCTTCTATACATTTTAACATATTTTTTTATTTCGTCATTCTTTCTCTTTCGATTTTTCTTTCTTTTCCATAGAGGTTTGGGAAACTTCATCATGAATTAATATAAAATCATCACCGATTGTTACGATTTGCTCCCAAGGAACAATCGTCTCGCTTATACGATTAAATAAGTTGCCTCGTATCTGTCTCGTAGCAACGACAAAGGCTGTTATACGCCCTGACTTTTCATCAATTTCAAAATCTTGAATAAAGCCGACTCTACGGCCCGTCTCTAAGATGACTACTTCTTTAATTTGCAGTTCAGATAATGTAATCACTTTTATGACACCACCCTTATTGTATACATATGTAGAAACTTTAAATTTAACGATTATTCATTGGAAAATTAAAGGGGCCTTAATATTCAGAAATATCTGAACATTAAGGCTTGAATAGTAATACTATAAAGACAAATCGTTTACACATTTTTTCTTTATGTAAACATATCATTACTCATTTGTTCAATTGCTGCTTTTTCTAAGCGCGACACTTGCGCTTGGGAAATACCAATTTCTTCAGCAACTTCCATTTGAGTTTTACCTTGATAAAACCGCTTTTTTAAAATTAATTTCTCCCGGGGATTTAATTGATACATTCCTTCTTTTAATGAGAGGTAATCGTCCCAACTTTCATCGGTTATTTTCTCATCACTTACTTGATCAAGGACATAAATCGGTTCTCCACCATCCTGATAAATAGGTTCAAATAAAGAGACTGGATCTTGGATTGCATCGATCGCATAAACAACATCTTCTTGAGGTATTCCCATTTCTTCTGCAATTTCCTTTGGTGTTGGCTCTTTTTGCGTTTTATTAATTAACTTTTCACGGACGCGTAATGCTTTGTAGGCTGTATCACGTAAGGATCTTGAAACACGAATTGGATTATTATCTCGCAAATATCTTTTTATTTCACCAATAATCATCGGTACCGCATAAGTTGAAAAACGTACATTATGTTTTAAATCGAAGTTATCGATTGATTTCATTAATCCAATGCATCCGACTTGAAACAAATCATCGGCATTTTCACCCCGATGATTAAAACGTTGAATGACACTTAAGACTAATCGTAAATTACCATTGACTAGTTTTTCTCGGGATGTCTGTACATCTTCGTTTCGAACTATTTTTTTGAAGAGTACTCGCATCTCCTCATTTTTCAACACTGGCAATTTTGACGTATCTACACCGCAAAGGTCAACCTTTGTTTTGATCAAATTTACCCCTCCTAAGATGTCATACTTCACGTGTAAGTATTTCCGGAAGGATTTTGTTTTATGCACAGATTTGTTGCCACAAAATGGATGTATAAATTCCCTTTGCATATACGTCATATGCCTATTTAGTTATACCATTTTTTCAAATTCCTTTTGTAAATGTCGGAGTATCTTTTTTTCTAGACGGGAAATATACGACTGCGAGATTCCTAATAGTTCTGCAACATCTTTTTGAGTCTTCCCTTCTTCCCCGACTAAGCCGAAGCGAAGTTCCATTATTTTTTTCTCGCGACCTTTTAAAGTTGATAATGCTTCTAAAAGTAACTGTTTATCGACCTTTAAATCCAAATCTCGGGTAATAATATCTTCATCCGTGCCAAGAACATCGGATAAAAGGAGTTCGTTACCATCCCAATCGATATTTAATGGTTCGTCTAACGATACTTCAGCCTTCTCACGACTCGTCTTACGTAAATACATTAATATTTCATTTTCAATACAACGTGAAGCATACGTTGCTAATTTAATTTTTTTCTCGGGATTGAACGTATTTACCGCTTTAATTAACCCTATTGAGCCGATACTAATTAAATCTTCGATATGAATACCGGTATTTTCAAACTTTCTTGCAATATAAACGACAAGCCTCAAATTGTGCTCGATCAATGTTGCTCGTGCTTCCTTATCTCCAGAAGGTAACAAGTTAACGAGACGCTTCTCTTCTTCTTCATCTAAAGGAGCTGGTAAAGCAGTTTTGCTCCCGATATAATAAACGGCATCTTTTTTTAACCCTAATTTACGCATTAACTTATAGACAAGTTGACGAAGTTTATTCACGATACATTCTCCTTTTTAAATTATTCCTTTGAATGATATCTAATTAAGAAAGAACAGATTCTACTTTTTCTAACGTCACGATCTGAGGATGTAATAAGCAATGGTATTCACCTATTGCTAATCTTCCTAATTGAATTCCGATAAAAACTCGTTTCGTACATATACGAAACTGATCTGTAATAATTTCAAGTTTGTCCGGTTTAATCGCAAGCAATTGGTCTTCTCCTGCTACCGTCGTATAAGGGATAGTATGAAAGGATTTAATAAACGGTTGAGGAATTATTGTTATATTCCGCTCAATAATCGCCTTTTCTATTTGACGCCAATCTTCTTCGTGAAAAAAATTTCTCATAAAGGTTGAATCACAAATAATGACCGGTCGATTCGTTAAAGGATCGACTAATTCATTTCCACTATCTAAAAAGGCTTCCGCCTCATATAAACAATCGTTCCAGAACACTTTTACTTTGTAGCTTTGTTTTACTTTAAAAGAATCTAAAATAAATTTATCTGACCAAATTTTAATAAGCCAAAGAATGAATGGAAAACCTAAAACTAGAAGCAATAAACTAATTTCATCACCGTAAATATTTCGCGTATACAGTAACAATGTGTCAAAAAAGGTTTTCTTAGATTGTGCGATCATATAATGAATACTTAATAAAAATCCACCGGTAACAAAGGAGATGACGTAAAAGGTAATAATTGTTTTCAGTAAACGTGATAAAGACGTACGCCCTATCGTTACTAAAATAATTACGATAGAATAAATCATTTTTCCAATAACTGTATTTAAAAATGAGTTAGGAAAGTAAATAATAATAGGTACATAAATTGTCGCTAATATAGTTCCAAAAAACAAATAACGTATAGGACGCTTTTGTTTCATTACGTAAATTACGAGGTATAAAATTGCTCCATTACATAAAAAGGTAAACAGCAACAGAAAGTCTAAATAAATCGTCACATAAATTTTCCCTCCGAATTAATCATGGTACCAAGCACTATAGCGTATCTTTTAAAAAAACGTTGTCGTTTTTTACTGAAACAACTTTATCCGTTTTAGACAGCTTTTGACTTTATATTAAAAATAAAAAAAATCGTCGAAACCCTATATCGTTTGTTTGGTTTCTTAGTTACAAACAAATACGAATATAAAGCTTCGACGATTCTTATTAAATTGTTTTATTTCAAATATAATTTAATAGATATTTTCACATCTTAAGATTAACGATTTCGATTACGGTTTCTTAAAAACGTCGGGATATCTAACGTTTCTTCATCGTGAAATGGATCAACCGGTGACTCATCCTTGCGACGAGTTCCACTAACTTCTTCAGTTTCATTTACGTTTTTCAACGGAGTTACTCGTTTTGTCGGCCGTTCTTTTGTATCGTCAAAACCAGTTGCAATTACGGTAACGACTACTTCGTCTTTTAGATTTTCGTTAATAACGTTACCAAAAATGACATTTACGTCTTCATCAGCTGCTGATGTAACTAAATCTGCTGCTTCTTGAACTTCGAATAAACTCAAGCTCGGGCCACCTGAGATATTCATTAACACACCTTTTGCCCCATCGATTGATGTTTCTAATAAAGGAGATGAGATTGCCTTTTTTGCAGCTTCAACAGCACGGTTTTCCCCTGAAGCAACTCCAATCCCCATAAGAGCAGATCCTTTATTAGACATAATCGTCTTGACATCGGCAAAGTCGACGTTAATAAGCCCTGGTTTTGCAATTAAGTCCGAAATACCTTGGACACCTTGACGCAACACATTGTCTGCTTCTCGGAAGGCTTCTAACATTGGTGTGTTTTTGTCGACTATTTCTAACAGTCGATCATTCGGTATAACAATCAACGTATCGACACATTCTTTTAATGATTCAATTCCGGCCTTTGCTTGTCTTTGACGACGAATTCCTTCAAAGGAGAACGGACGAGTGACGACGCCGACGGTGAGCGCACCGACTTCTTTTGCAATTTCGGCGATTACAGGTGCTGCTCCAGTCCCCGTTCCGCCACCCTTACCAGCTGTAACAAAGACCATATCGGCACCTTTTAACACTTCTTCAATTTGTTCGCGACTTTCTTCGGCTGCCTTTTTACCGATTTCTGGATTTGCTCCAGCTCCAAGTCCACGAGTTAATTTTTCACCAATTTGTAATTTCGTTTCTGCTTTTGATAAATTTAATGCTTGAGCGTCGGTGTTCACTGCAATAAACTCTACACCTTCTACACCGTGCTCAATCATTCGATTCACTGCGTTATTACCGCCACCGCCTACTCCAATTACTTTTATCGTAGCTAGTTGATCCATACTAGTATCGAATTCTAACATTGTTTGTCCTCCTAAATCCAAGCGCTATACTATCGCCCGTACATAATTTTATTCGAAAAATGATTTAAAAAAGTTAGCCACTCTCGAACTTTTTGGCTCATCCGTTCTATTTTCTTGTGGTCGATTTTTATGTATTTCTTGTTGTTTTCGGTTTGGTGAAGGTTCCTCTAAGGAAACCGACGGTCCAAATTCCTTCCCTTGTACCTTCGCATTTTGATGGGCAAATTGAATTGTCCCAATTCCTACGGTATACTGAGGTTCGCGCACACCGATATAGTCCGGTATAGCAATGCGCGCATTCGCTTGAAAAACAGCTTGAGCTAAATCGAGGGCACCAGGCATCTTCATCGTTCCGCCTGTTAGTACATATCCGCCTCTTAACTCATGATAACCCATTCTTCTCAATTCACGAATCGATAATTCAAAAATTTCTTCTAGTCTTGCTTCAATCATATCAGAAATTTCTAATTGATTAAATGTTTTTTTCTCATTACTACCAATAATTGAAACTTCTACTGTTTCCTCCTCATCAGCAGTTTCATAGAAAGCATGTCCATAATGTAACTTAATTTCTTCGGCTTCCTCTGTCGATGTTCGTAGACCAATCGATAAATCTTTCGTTATATTTTCACCACCGAGAGGTATAACAGAACTTGCAGCCAAGAAGTTATCTTCAAAGACGGAGACCGTTGTACAGCCTCCACCAACATCGATTAAAGCGACACCAAGAGTTCGTTCATCTTTCGATAAAGCAATCGAACCAGAGGCTAACGGTTGTAATACAACATCGACAATATGTAGTCCCGCCCTTTCTACACAGCGTAATACATTATGCAACACCGTTTTCGATGTCGTAATAATCGTTCCTTCCATTTCTAAGCGAACACCAATCATGCCACGCGGGTCGCTAATTTCATCAAAACCATCGACGATAAATTGTTTTGGGATTACGTCGATTATTTCTCGTTCTGGCGGAATCGACATTACTTGAGCTCCTTCTATCACTCTAGTAACATCTTCATCGCCGATTTCTCGGTCTTCACTTTGAACAGCGACGACTCCATGACAAGGATGTAGTTGTACGTGGTTTGCATTCACTGCAACGACAACATTTCTAATCGACATATCTACCATATGTTCGGCTTGTTCTATAGCTTCTCTAATCGACTTTACAGTTTCATCAATATCGACGATTGCACCTTTTCTTAATCCATTAGACTTAGCTGTACCTACACCAATTATATTAAGGGAGTCATTGAGTACTTCGCCGATAATTACTTTTATTTCTGATGTTCCGATATCTAAACTAACTAATACGTCATTTAAACTCATTTAGGGCACCTCCACGAGCTTCTCTCTAACTATTTGAACGTTTCTACATACACTCCGACGTCCATATGAATAATCCCTTTTTCTTCTGTATCTAATTGAGCAACAATCGAAGGATATGTGTTCATTTTATTTGCAAAATCACGAATTGTTGCATTGACGATAAATCCATCATTCATATAAAGCACAATACTATATTTATTGTGTTCAGTCGGTTTCCAATGAACTTCAGAAATCATCTTTAGAATATGGGTCGGTAATTGATTAAGTTCTTCTACAAAGCGTTGTAAATATAACTCGTCGGTGAAATTAACAAATAATGGAGCGCTTCCAGGTTTTGCAATTTCAGTGTTTGTAATAATTACTCCATCATTTACAATTGGTAAATAATAATCTTTTTCTTTTATATAACCGACGATTCTTTTTTCAGAAACTGTTATTCGTACGGTTTGTGGAAGTTTTCGTTCAGCTTTCACATCCTTAACAATTGGATGTTCTTTAATCTTTTCTTCTACTAACTTTTTATTCATTCGCCAAATATTTTGATCGAGTTCCAATTCACTGTATGCTATTACTTGTTCATCGGTAATCACATTATTTCCTTCTACAGCGACATAGGCGACGTTACTAAAAGGTGATTGTAAATAGACGATGATTGCGATGAGAAGAAAAAATAAAGTTAAATAGAAAAGCAAGGTTCGGTTTGCTTTTTTTCTTCGTTTTTCTTTTAACTTTGGTATTCGTTCTTCAATTGAAATGATCTTTTCTTCTTCCATCGTCATTCCCTCTTCATCTAAAAATATCTTAAGTAAAATTATAACATACAATGATGCCAAACTTCTAATAGTTATTGAAATTTAACGAATTTTTTATTCCTTTTCATAGATACTTATGTTTAATAAAATTCCAACTGATGCCAATGTTAATGTTAATGAAGACCCACCGTAACTTAAAAACGGTAAAGTTATACCAGTGATTGGAATTAAACCGATGACTACACTAATATTGATCATAAATTGGATTGTAAGCATCACGATAATACCAATCGCTGTATAGCGAGCAAAGGAATCAACACTTCGATAAGCAGTTTGCAAACCTTGACGAAAGAGAATATAAAACAATAATATAACTAAAGCACCACCTATAAAACCTAATTCCTCTGCCACAATAGCAAAGATAAAATCCGTTTGAGGCTCTGGTAAATAAAAGTATTTTTGCAAACTTTTACCGAAACCTACTCCCAGCAATTTTCCTGGCCCTATTGCGTATAACGATTGAATCATTTGAAAGCCATCCCCTAGAGGGTCATCCCATGGATTTAAAAAGGAAGTAATCCGACTAATTCGATAGGGTGCCGACAAAATCAAGAAGGCAAAACTTACGACTCCAATCAATCCTAAGTAAACGAAATACCTAAGTTTTGCACCAGCGATAAAAATCATCGCTACACAAGTTAAAACGAGGACGACTCCTGTTCCTAAATCAGGCTGTAACATAATTAAACCAAAGCAGAAAATAACAAGTAAAAGGGGACGTAAAAAACCGCGCCAAAACGTCGTCATTGTTCTTTTATTCTTCGCCAAATAATCAGCTAAGTATAAAATTAACCCTAATTTAATAAATTCAGCCGGCTGAATGCTAAAGGCACCAACACCAATCCAACTTTGAGCTCCACCTCGTGACATACCGATACCAGGAATAAGGACAAGGACTAATAAACCGATACAAAAAAGTAAAATAACCTTCACATAGCGACGAATTTGTTCATAAGGAATAAAAGTAACAATTCCCATAACAACAAGTCCGAGGGAAGCAAATAGCAATTGTCGTTTTAAAAAGTAAAAACGATCCCCATACTTAAACTCAGCCCATATGTACGAAGAACTATAGACGAACATCATACCAATCGCTAAAAGAACAATAACGAGTATTGCGAGCGAAATTTTTGGCCAACGACGTTGTATAGAACGAATCATATTTATCCCTCCATCTAAAATGGAGAAAAGTGCATATTAGCCTTATCTCCCTATGCTAATGTATGCACTGTATCGATAAACAAGTACCCTCTTTCTTCAAAGGTTTTATATTGATCCCAACTTGCACAGGCAGGCGAAAGTAAAATCGTATCTCCTTTTTGTGAAATATGATAAGCTACTTTCGTCGCCTCTTTTACGTCATTTACGATATGCACCTCGGTAAGTTTTGCTTTTTTTGCAACAGCTGCTAATTTTTCCTTCGTTTCTCCGAAGACGACCATCCCTTTGACATGATGTAAATAAGGAATTAGTCGTTCAAAATCCTCCTCTCGATCAAGCCCGCCTGCTAATAATATCGTCGGCTCTGAAAAAGATTGTAATGCCATTTGCGTTGCTAATATATTCGTTGCTTTTGAATCGTTATAAAATTTTCTCCCATTTAACTCTGTAACGAATTGAAGTCGATGTTCGACCCCGGAAAATCTTTTTAGAACTGAACGAATATGAGTAGTAGACGCTCCATTCGTTTTACTAATGGCAATCGCCGCTAACATATTTTCAATATTGTGTGTCCCGACGAGAGCGACTTCATTTAAGTCGACTATTTGTTCTTCTTTAAAATATAAAAAATCCCCATCAGTCCAAGCACCAGTTTCTTTTAATTGCTTTTCTTTTGAAAATGGCACTCGGTTAGCCCTAGCACCTTCAATTAATTGGACAACTTTTTCTTGGTCAGCGTTATAAACAAGATAATCTTCTTCTGTTTGATTTTTAAATATTTGTGCTTTAGCCCCTTCATAATGGGTGACAGTTTTATGATAGTCTAAGTGAGCGTCGTATAAGTTTAAAATGCAGGCAATCTTTGGTCGAAAGTTTTCAGTACCTAAAAGTTGAAAAGAAGATAATTCTAATAAAAGCCGCTCTTCGTTTTGTAACGTTTGAGCGACTTCTGAGGCGACGACACCAATATTTCCAGCCAGCTTCGTCGGTAGATTACTTTCTTTTAACATTTCATAAGTTAACATCGTCGTCGTTGTTTTACCATTTGAGCCGGTAATGCCGATTAAATCGTTCGGTAAAGCTACTTTATAAGCAAGCTCAATCTCAGTAAAAGTTGGAATTTTCCGTTTTTCCGCTAAGCGGAGTAAAGGATGGTCATAAGGAATACCTGGATTCTTTACTATCACATCGATATCGTCTAAGACCGATTCCGGATGTGCACCAGTAATAACTTCTACACCTAAATCTTTTAATCGAAGGACCTCCTGATCGTCATCCTTTGCATCTCGGTCATTTACACGAACCTTTATATTTGATTTAGTTAATAAAATAGCTGCTGCCGTTCCACTTTTTGCCAAACCTAAAACAAGAGCATGTTTGTAAGGAAAGTTTTTTAAAGTTCTCAAGTTAATGCCACCTCGATATAAATTCCTATTATTGCAAATATAATACCTACAATCCAAAACGTCGTAACAACACGCCATTCTGACCAACCTTTTAATTCGTAATGGTGGTGTAATGGACTCATTTTAAAGACACGCTTTCCCGTTAATTTAAAAGAAATAACTTGAATAATGACGGATAAAGTTTCAATAACAAAAACACCACCAATAATAACTAACAGTATTTCCAACTTCATTAGAATCGCGACCGATGCAATTGCGGCTCCTAAAGCAAGAGACCCGGTATCTCCCATAAATACCTTTGCTGGATGAGCGTTAAAAACTAAGAACCCTAATAAAGCTCCTACGACCGCTAAAGAAAAGACCATCACTGTATTAAAATGTGGGAAGCTATTCGCAGCTAAAAGTGCAAAGGAACCAAAAGCAACAGCTGCCGTTCCCGCTAACAATCCATCGAGTCCGTCGGTTAAATTTACCGCATTCGATGAACCGACCATCATAAAAATAATAAGAAAAGGATATAAAAAGCCAAGCTCCCATTCAATTGTTGTTCCAGGGAGACTAACAGTCGTTGGAAAATTATTTACATGTAATAAAACATAGAAAATAACTGCTACAACAATTTGGCCTACTAGTTTTTGTTTAGAAGTTAAACCTAGATTTCGTTTCAAAGCGATTTTTATAAAATCATCTAAAAATCCGATAAGTCCATAACCGACAAGGGCAAAAAGTAAAAGCGAAAATTGGTAACTAATTTCCGCTGGGAAAAATTTATACATGATTATAAAGCTTGTAACGACGATACTAAGTACAATGACAATCCCCCCCATCGTTGGGGTGCCTGATTTTTTATAATGGGATTTTGGGCCCTCTTCCCGAATACTCTGTCCAAACTTCAATCGCTTTAGGAAAGGAATGACGATCGGACTGATAAGAACAGTAATTAAAAAGCTAATCGCTAAAGTCATTAATACGATATATTGGCTCACGTTTCCTTCCCCCTATTTATTCTGTCACTAACGGTTCGATTAACGTTTCAAAAGCCATTCCTCGAGAAGCTTTAAATAACGCAATCGTTCCTTTCTTCATTAAAGGTCTCAATGTATTAATTAATTGGTTTCGATTGGTAAAATGTTCACAAATGACGTTGTTAGCGTTTTGTGCTGTTTCGTAAATATATCTAGCAGCTTCACCAAAGGTAAAGACATAATCAATTGGAGAGGAGATAGCCTCACCAATTTGACGGTGAAAACGTTCTGTATATTCTCCTAATTCTAACACATCTCCTAATACGACGATACGCCGGTTAAAGGAATTCATCTGTTTAACTATTTCAATTGCACCAATCATCGATGTTGCTGATGCATTATACGCATCATTAATAATTATTGCACCAGAAGACGTTTCAATCTGTTCAAAACGCATCCCAGTTGGTTCACTTTGCTTAAGACTATTGCTTATCTTCTGGTCTTTTACTTTTAATAATTTAGCTACTTCAATTGCATAGGCTGCATTTTTTGCATGATGCACTCCCGTAAGTGGAATTTTGTACGTCATTCCATCATAGCGAAATGTCGTTTCTTGTAATGTGACGTTTATATTTGAAATTCGCTTGATATTTGCTCTATTTTTTTCTTTAAAGCTACAACCTATTATTCGTTGTGGAATCGATAACGACTGAAGTAATGCTTCATCTCCATCCACAATTAGTGTGCCAGCTTTTTTTAAGCCCTTTACGATTTCTAACTTTGCTTTTGCAATTCCTTCCCGTGAACCGAGATATTCAATATGGGATTCACCTATATTCGTTATAATTGCATAATCTGGCCTTGCGATACGAGCGAGGCGTTCGATTTCATGAAAATTATTCATACCCATTTCTAAAACAAGTACTTCTGTATCATTTGGCATTGACAAAATCGTTAAAGGTAGCCCGATATCATTATTAAAATTACCTTCCGTTTTATGCGTACGATACGTACTATTTAGCACTGATGCGACGAGATCTTTCGTCGTCGTCTTACCGTTCGAACCAGTAATTCCAACGACGATAGGGTCAATTGTTTCGCGATAATATTTAGCAAGTTCTTGCAATGCTTCTAATGTATCGTCCACATAAAAAAAAAGACATTTTTCTTTCAAATGATTCGGAATTTGATAAGAACGATTCCAAAGAGTAGCAATCGCGCCTTTTTCAATTGCCGTTTCAATGAAATCATGACCGTCAAAACGTTCGCCGACAATCGGAATAAAAAGAGATTCATCCTTTTCTACACGGCTGTCGCTCGATACGTGTTTGATTTGTTTACCTTTTTTCGTTCCATCGTAATGAGGGAACCATTTCATTAACTGTTCAAGTGAAAATAACATCTTACTTAAATCCCCTTCTTCTCGATTGCTTCTTTTGCAACGAGGCGATCATCAAAATCATAACGAACCCCGTTAATTTCTTGATACGTCTCATGACCTTTACCAGCGATTAAAACGACATCTCCCGGTTTTGCTAGTTCAATGGCTCGACCTATTGCTTCTTTACGACTTTCAATAACTTCATAATGTTCCTCTGTCAAAGAAGCGGTCATATCTTGTAATATAGCTTGAGGATCTTCCGTTCGCGGATTATCTGATGTAAAAATTGCATAGTCACTATAACGTAAAGCAGCCTCAGCCATTAACGGTCGTTTCGTTCTGTCACGATCACCACCACTTCCGACAACGACATATACTTCTTCTTCAGCAAACTGTTGGATTGTTTTAAGAACATTTTCTAAAGAATCTGGTGTATGTGCATAATCGACAATTACTGCATAAGGCTGACCGATATCAACCCGTTCAAAACGTCCGTCGACACCAGACATTTTTTCTAAAGCCTCTTTTATGATTGACAAAGAAATCCCTTCAATAAAAGCTACTGCAATTGCTGCTAACATATTATATACGTTAAAAATTCCGTTTAGGTTACTATCTATTCGGATCGACCCGTTTGGAGTTTGCACGGTAAAGGATGTGCCCATTAAATGAGTCTCGATATCTATCGCCTGAATATCGGCTTTCTTCTTTATACCGTATGTGATGACTGGTTGCATTGTTTGTTGTTTTATATATTCGCTATGAGGATCATCCTCATTTACAATAGCGACTTTTCTTTTTTCATTATATCCGTTACCTAATCCAGAAAATAACTTTGATTTCGCATGTAAATATTGTTCCATCGTCTCATGGTAATCCAAATGGTCCTGCGATAAATTTGTAAATAATGCAATATCATAATCTGTTCCATATACTCTCCCAAGGTCTAAAGCGTGGGAGGACACTTCCATAAAAGCGATATCGACGTTTCGTTCAACCATTTCTGCAAAGTAAGTTTGTAACGTTAATGAATCCGGAGTAGTATTTAACAATGGACGAGATTCGTTACCTATTTTCAATTGAATTGTCCCAATGACAGCAGTTTTTTGTTTTGCTTCTTGAAAAATCGTCTCTAGTAAATAAGTTGTCGTCGTTTTACCGTTCGTTCCAGTAATTCCGACGAGGGAAAGCTTTTGCGAAGGAAATTGATAAAATTTATTCGCAAGAAGTGCCAAGGCTCTTGTCGTATTCGGTACGACAACAAGCGGTGCATCATCAATAGCTAATTTACGTTCACTAACGATTAATGATGCACCTTGTTCGAGCGCTTTTTCCGCAAAGTCATGCCCATCGACAGTAAAGCCTTTAATGCAGACGAACATATCCCCTTCGCTTACTTTACGAGAGTCCATCTCAATTTTATTTATTTTCTCTTCTTTGTTTATATTAACTGTTTCATAGATTGGTAAAATCGACAATAATTCTTTCACTTGCATTGGAAAATAGCTCCTTTATATCCTTCGGTAAAAATTAATTTTGTAGCATATTAATTATAACAGAAAGTTATAGTTTTCACGATTATTATTTCAATAGTTTAGAACTACTTTTTGCCAACGTATATACGAATTGTTCCATTCTCTTCAATCGCTGTCCCTGGCTCCGGAGACTGATCAATTACCGTATCACCTTCTCCATGAATTTCCACTTGAAACATCGATAAATCTTGCAGTAAATCATTTTTATGTTGCCCGATTAAATTTGGGACTTTAACGAGAGGTTGTTCTGGCCAAACATAAGATTTTTCTAAACCATCTTGACGTAAAGGTATATTACGATTGCGTAAACTATCATCAATTATATTTTTCACAATTGGAGCAGCAACGACTCCACCGAATTGGATTGTATTTTTTGGGTTGTCAATCGCCACAAAGACGACTAACTCCGGATCATCAGCTGGTGCAAAGCCAATAAAGGATACGATATGGTTATTTGCCATATATCTTCCATCTGGACCTACTTTTTGAGCTGTTCCCGTTTTTCCACCTACACGATAGCCTTCGATATAAGCCGGACGTCCAGTACCTTTTGCCACGACGCTTTCTAGCGTTTCACGGACGAGTTTTGAAGTCTTTTCAGATATGACTCGACGTTTCACTTTCGGCTCTTTGCGTTCAATTACTTCTTTCGTTTTAGGATCAATCCATTCTTTTGCGATATACGGTTCGTACAAATACCCACCATTGATTGATGCAGCTACGGCCATCACCTGTTGAATTGGTGTAACCGATACCCCTTGACCGAAAGAGGTTGTTGCAAGCTCGACCGGTCCTACATGTTCTGGTGAAAATAAAATTCCTGTTCCTTCACCTTCTAAGTCTATTCCTGTACGTGTTCCAAAACCAAATTGATGAATATATGAAAATAGTCGTTTTTCTCCTAGTAAATTACCTAGGTGGACGAAACCTGGGTTACATGAATTCTCTACCACTTCTAACATCGATTGGCTTCCATGGCCCCCTTTTTTCCAACAACGTAAACGAGCCCCTCCTACCATCGTATACCCTTTATCAAAAAATTGATCCTTCGTTAAATCGACTTCATTTTCCTCTAAAGCTGCCGCAAGTGTGATTATTTTAAAAGTCGAACCTGGTTCAAAAGTACTCCATATGGGTAAATTTCGATTATATACAGACTCCGGAACATTACGGTAATTGGCTGGGTGAAAGTTCGGTCGAGTCGCCATTGCTAATACACCACCGTCCTTCGGGTCAACAACCAAGGCGATTGCTCCATCTGGATTATACTTTAATTCAGCTAGATCGAGTTCCCGTTCGACAATCGTCTGTATGTCTAAATCGATTGTCGTCTTTAAATGAAGCCCATCCTCCGGTGGTTTATAGACATTTTCTAAATGAGGTATTTTTCCACCTTTGGCATCGGAGAAATAGGAAAAACTACCACTCTTCCCTTGTAATTTTTCGTCATAGACAGATTCTAACCCGGTTAGTCCTTGATTATCAATACCCGTAAATCCAAGTACATGAGCTAAATGTTTTTCGTGAGGATAGTAACGTTTTGAATCTTTAGCTAAGTATACCCCTTCTAACTGTAATTGTTTGAGCGCTTCTTCTTGTTCTTGAGTAATTTTCCGTCCTTCAGGATGAAGGCGTACGCTTGAGGCGCGCTTATGTACATATTCTTGGGCTTTCTTTCTGTCTAAATTTAAAACATTAGCTAAATGAGTAACTGTTTTCTCCTTATCTTTTATTTGATGCGGGACGAGAATTACGGAAGTTGCTGATACATTCGTTGCAAGCTCTCTACCCTTTGCATCTAATATGTGGCCACGGTCCGGTTGAAACGAAATATCACGCAACCAAGATTCAACAGCTCTTTCTGTAATTTCTTCACTTAAGACAAATTGTACATACCCAAGGCGTACAAGCATTACAAGTATGATTGCTGTAGACAGAAGAAAAAGGATACGAATCCGTAATTTTACTGTCGTATTGGAAACTCGTCTCATCTCTCATTACTCCTTATACGTTTAGTTTGTCTTATCTATCAATATGCGAAAATAGGGAAACTAATGTATAAGGAGCGTGTAATAAGTTTTAACCCATGAAAAAACCACCTCAAGTATCCAAAAAAGGATACGAGAAGTGTAGTCTTTTCTTACTCATCATCTACAGCTGGCTCTTCAAAAATAACTTCTAACGTTTCTATATTTTTTAAGGATTCACCTGCTTTAACGGATTGTTTTACAGCATAACCGCTTCCCTTATCTTCCAACGTAATTCCTAATAAGGTAACTAGTTGTAATACGTCCCTTTTAGACCAGCTTTTCACATTAGGCATCGTTGGTTGGTCTGTTATAATCATTGCCTTTTCTTGTGGAAATACAAGTTCATCTTGAGTGATATTCGTTTTTGTTACCTTCTTACCTGAACCGATTACGACAGTATCGAGTCCGATTTTTTCCAATTTTGCTTTTACCTCATCAACCGGTTTATCGATTACATCTGGAAAAGGTGTCGGTTCAATAGTAATATTTTCATTTTCTTTATCTGGTTCAATATCCAAATAACGTAAACTATTTTCCATTATATTTTTGAATACATAGGAAACCGGGTCTGAACCTGATTCGGTCACTTTTAACTTTGGCTGTTGAATCGAGACATGGACAATTAATTGTGGATCTTCTTTCGGTGCCATTCCTAAGAAGGAAAATATATAGTTTTCCCGTCCAGTTAAATATCCACCACCATTTGGATTAGGAATTTGTGCTGTACCGGTTTTTCCAATGACGGAATAATCGTCCAATTGAAATTTACGACCAGTTCCTCCTTCTTCAGATACTACATCCGAAAGCAACTCAATCATTTGATCTGCAGTTTCTTTTTTTATCGGTTCTCCGACAACTTCTGGTTTATATTCTTTAATCGTTTCGTTCGTTTCAGGATCGACTACTTTCTTCACGACAAAAGGTTTCAACATTTTCCCGTCATTTACTAGAGCGGTCGCTGCTTTTACTTGCTGAATTGGGGTGACAGTACTTCCTTGACCAAAGGCAGTCCTAAGCTTTTCCGAGGGCCAATTAAATAAAATATGGCCGGGCTTTTCATTCGGTAGATCGATTCCGGTCGGTTGATCGAAATGAAACTTTTTCAAGTATTCGTAGAATGTATCTGCCCCCATCTTTTCCCAGACTAATCGAGAAGCTGCTACGTTCGACGAACGTCGAAAGCCTTCGTCATATGTGATTTGTCCCCAACCTTCACCCCGATTATGGTCGTTAATGGGTTCAATTTTTGGGTTTACTTGATATCGTCCCGACTGAAACACTTCGCTACCATTATAATTACCAGAGTCTATTGCAGCTGCCCAAGTGAACATTTTCACCGTTGAGCCTGGTTCTACTGGAGTTGAAATTGCGTCATTGTACCAGTTTTCCACGTCTGTTATTTCATTTGGGTTAAAAGACGGACGATTACTTAAGGCTAAAATTTCACCAGTTTTTGCATTCATAACGATGGCGGACATTCGTTTTGGTGAATAAGATTCATCAACTTCTGACAATACATCTTCTAAGAGTACTTGGATTTTTTGATTAATTGTTAAATAAAGATCTTTTCCATTCTCTGGCTCTTTAACGATATCATTGGAGTTTAATAGTTTAATATTGTATAGGTCTCGTTCATATTTAATATAACCGTCCTCACCTTTTAGCAACTCGTCGTATTTATTTTCAATACCGATTACTCCTTGAACTTCATCGGTATCATCCTTTGGACGGGTGAAGCCGAGAATATGAGAGGCAAACATTCCATTAGAATAGTACCGCAAAGAATCTTCCATAAAATTAATGCCAGGTAATTGTAATGCATTTATTTCTTCCATTTTTTGTTTGGACAAATCTTTTCCTTGTTTACCAAACTCTACTTGCCATTTATTTTCTTTCTTTCCTTCTTCGAGAATTTCTTTAATTTCTCCTTCTTCCATTTCAAGAATTGGTGCTAGTTTTTTAGCCGTTTGATCAAAATCTTCCACATGGCGTGGTGTCGGGCTATTTTCAGAAGCCGACTCATCTAAGATGGCAAAAACGCGATAAGTCGGACGGTTATAGGCAAGGAGCTTTCCTTGTGCATCGAAAATTTTCCCCCGTTCTGAAGGTAAAGCCATCTCTGCTTCGCGTATTTCCTTCGCCCATTCTTGAAGCGAAACATTATTTACTTCTCCAGACACTTGAATATATAAGAAACGAAATGTGATTCCAACGAAGCCTAATAAAAAGATGACCATTATAAAGGATATCATTTTATTCATACTGCGATTTTTCGGCATTGACAATCATCCTGACTATTTGTTTACATTCGTTGCTCGCTTTACCTTTGCATCCTGTATTTTGAGCCCATTTTCTCTTGCAATTTTGATAATCCGTTCTGGACTGCTTAGTTCGCTCACTTCAAAGTAGAGCGCTTCATTTTCTAATTTTTGTTGATGGACGCTTTGTTCTAGTTGTAACACTTCTCGATTTAATTGATCTGTTTTCGCAGCGTAAGACACAATATATAAACTAGCTACAATAAGGGCAATTCCAAAGAAGGAGTAAATTATCTTCTCCCCTCGGGAGATCCAGCTGCGACGTTTAACTTGTACGACGATTTGTTTTTTTCTCTTCTGTGGTTGTGTATAATTTGGGGTTGGATTTTCCATGTTAAATTGTCTCGCTCGATTCATACTGTTTTCCACCTTTCTTTAAATCGAAACCGTTCATCCCACTGTGCTACTTTTTTAGCGACTCGTAATTTTGCCGAACGTGCTCGACGATTTCGGGCTAGTTCTTCTTCTGTAGGTAAAATTGGCCTACGAGTAATTAGCGTAAAGGGAGGCTCATGATCATCCGGAACAATTGGTAAGCCCCGAGGCACTTGTATAGGTGTGCTCCATTTACGAAACGACTGTTTGCAAATTCGATCTTCTAAAGAATGGAATGTAATAACGGCAATTCGGCCTTCAATTGCTAACATTTCCGCTGCATCTTGTAATGCCTCGGTAAAACTAGATAGTTCATCGTTTACGGCGATTCGCAAAGCTTGAAAAGTTCGTTTCGCAGGATGACCACCTTTTCTACGTGCTGGAGCGGGAATCGCTCGTTTTATAATGTCTACTAATTCTAAGGTTGTTTCAATTGGTTTATTTTTTCGTTCTTGAACGATTAAACGAGCTATTTGACGGGAGAATCGTTCTTCACCATAAGCATAAATCATATCTGCTAAATCCTTCATCGACCATTCATTGACGATATGATAAGCTGAAAGCGATTGACGACGGTCCATCCGCATATCGAGCCTTGCCTCTTGGTGGTAACTAAAGCCCCGCTCCGCTTCATCAAGTTGAGGAGAGGACACTCCTAAATCAAACAAGAAACCATCTACTTCATCAATATTACGACGTTGAAGTTCTTCCTTTAAATGACGGAAGTTAGCATGAATCAATATTGTATTATGCTTAGGTAATATTTCTTTTGCCGCCTTAATCGCTGTATCATCCTGGTCAAAGCCAATTAGTAATCCAGCATCGCCTAAACGATTTGCAATTTCAGTAGCATGTCCAGCTCTCCCCAAGGTACAGTCAACGTAAACACCGTCCTCTTTTATATGTAATTGTTCGAGAACCTCATTTTTTAATACACTTTCGTGTTCAGCCATATATTTTTCCAACCTTTACAAATCAAAGTCCATTAAGTTTTCTGCAATTTCCGCAAAGGATTCCTCAGATTCTGAAACATAAACGTTCCATTCGTCTGCATCCCATATTTCAATTCGGTTAGATACTCCAATTACAGTACATTGTTTCGATAAATTTGCGTACGTGCGAAGTGGTTGAGGAATGCTAATTCGCCCTTGTTTATCGATTTCCAGTTCTGTTGCTCCTGATAAAAAAAAGCGGGTAAATTTTCGGGCATCTTTTTTCGTTAATGGGAGTTGTTTTAACTTATCTTCTAATAAGCGCCATTCCACTTCAGGATAAACAAACAAACAACGGTCTAGCCCACGAGTTAAAACAAACGTTTCTCCTAGGTTTTCGCGGAATTTCGCCGGTACGATGATCCGACCTTTTGCATCTAAATTATGTGAATACTCCCCCATAAACATCCCATTCACCACTCTTTGTTACTATCTTACCACAATCCCCCACTTTCTACCACACATTTTTAAAGGTTTTCAACAATTTTATAAAAATCAATTATTTCCCACGATAAACAAAAACAAACGTTCGTAGGCCCCTTGTAAAATAATCTTATATTTGCTCTTTAAAATATAAAAAGACGTTCAGTACAATTTCTACTGAACGTCACCATTATATTGTTTTTATTTAAGATAGACGAGATGATGGTCCTTTTCAAAATCTAGCGGAAGTTCAAGTAAGAGGGGAATAATTGATTTACCATATTCATTTATAAAAGGAACGATATTTAAAATTCGTTCTTGTAAACCATCTCTCGGTCGTAATGCTAATTCAATTTCCTTAAATTGACTTAATGGTTGTTCGTATTGTTCTTCAATACGATTCAACATCCTTCGCTTTAAATATTCAATCTCATCGAGTAGTATATCGATGTTTTTCACTGCTTCATTAGCTATATCGGGGCCTAACGATTTTGCAACGGATTGAATCGGTTCATGCATTCTTTTTAATTCTATTTCTAAGTGCTTAAACATTTGTTGTACCGGCGGATGGGCTTGGGATTGCAACCAGTTCATTTTGGCCTTATTACAACCCTCATTTATAACCTCATCTATTTTTAATGAACGTTGCTTAACTAATTTATTAATTCGTTCGGTAATCAGAGTAATTGAAAGTCGAGGTAGTACCGGAGGCATCGTCATTTCTGAATCAAAAGTTGTAAAAGCTTGTTTTAATAAAGCCCAGTAACTAATCTCCCCATCTCCAGCGACAAAGGCTAACGTAGGAAATAGCGCTTCTTGCATCAATGGTCGGGTCATTACGTTGTTGCTTAATCGTTCTGGTTGCTCTTTAGCAATTCGCTTTAACTCATCGGTAGAAAAAGCAACTTCCTCGTTTTTACCGATCCATTGATTTCCATTGCGAATAAGTAAAATTCGTTCGCCCTCGTCATCTTCGTAAAATAAGTTACCATCTTCGTCTGAAACTTCCACTTGAAGCGGATATCCGTTTAAATGTAACTTTTGTGCTGTTTTATATATCGCTTCAGTCATTTCAGCTTGTCGGTCAATCATCTTTAAAAAATATGGACTTTCGATTTTTCGTAAATCTGGATTTGCTGAATCAATTAATACAATACCAGTCGACTCAAACAATTCAAATATGAACCTAGCGAAAAAGTCTACGAACGTATCGGATTTTTCTAGTAGTTGGCTTAACATTGCAACTAATTCTCGGGTATAAACTGTTTCCGGTAAATCAGAGAACACCTCTTTAATCCACTTTTCCGTTAAGGAAGGATTTAAAGATAAATTAGAAATCGATATTCGTTTCCAAGCTTGTTGAGCTATCGTTTGTTTTGTTAACATTCCATTTTCCGTCGTATATACGTGATTAATTTCCGCATAGTCGTGATCCTCACCAGCAATCCAAAAGACAGGGATAACCGGAATGTTTAACTTTGCTTCTTGCTCTTTTGCATATTTTATAATCGACACAATTTTATGAATCGTATATAAGGGACCTGTAAGTAAACCAGCTTGTTGCCCACCGATTACGACGACACTACGCTCATCACGTAACCGTTCAATTTGAGCAATCGTCGCATCAGGTGCTCCCCAATTTTCATTCATTTCTTTTAACACTGAAGCGAGAGACTCCCGTGGAAAGTTACGAGAAGATAATTCGGACAGGCGGGATTCTGGTGAAAATGCCAGAGAAAAAGGGAAAAATTCCTCTAGCTTTCCTTCTATATAATCTCTTGCGATCGGATTTCGATTGCGTAATTGAATCGACTTAAATTTCATCATTTTAACTCCTTCCTTCAAAGGTCCTATCTTCCGTTATACCTAGTCTGATTTAACTAAATAAAATAGTCTTTGAACTTTTCATGAGCTTCTTCCGTTCATATTTTAACTTTTATTGAAAGTTTACGCAAAAAATCGGATTGCATAGAGGACGAGAAGCACAATATAAGTAAATAAAAAGATTAAAAAGCTTGTTCGTAACAATAAAACGAAAGCTTTACGTAACGAAATTTCAACATTTTTCCGTCGTTGTACGATTAAATTAATCGCTAAAAATAGGATAAAAACGATTAATACGTAACTTACAATAAATAAATCGTACAGTTCATAGACGAGATATAACACACCAGCAACGAAAAAAAGTGCCGTCCACTGTGTCGTTAAATGTATTTTTCGCCATCGATGTATTTGGAATAGATTTATAATAAAAGAAATTAAAACTAAAAATATGATTGGAAATGTAAGTAAAAACCATCTACTCGTAACAATATTGCTTTCTACATCCATTCGTTAACTTCCTCTTTCTTCTAGTGCTAAAATTGCATAATATACAAATGAAGTATAAGGTATATGTTTTACCTCGACCTGTCGTAATAAATAACCAGAGATGGCATCTATTTCAGTCTCTCTTTTTTGTAAAAGATCAGCCCGCATAGATGAAGTGTTTTGTGCCGTATTAAGAGCAACTTGCTTTACCCTTTCCCAAGCCTGATCTTCATCGAAATGGAGCACATAGGCCGCTTCCTTTGCCAATTGTTTTGCTAACTTCTGTATTGGTTCTTCAGTTACGATATGACCGTTTGGCACGTTAAATATAGCCGTAAGCGGGTTAATTACTGCATTAATTAATAGTTTCTCTTCTAATAGACGGCGCCAATCGTCCTTTATTTTAAAGGGAAAGTCCTCCATTTGTAATGAACGGTGTATACTTTCTAAGGCATCCGCCTCTTGGTTAAAACTTGCAAGAGAGATCGACCCAACTCCTAAATGGTGAACAGTCACATCATCAATTCGTTTCGCCCCGTGCTCCACAACCCCGATATAAACCGGTTGCTCCAACGTTTGTAATACGTCAATATGCCCCATTCCATTTTGGACGAATATGAAGGATGTATCTATTGTTTGAACTTTCATTGTATCAAGAATAGAGCGAAGTTGAGGTTGCTTCACTGTCACAAAGGTAATATCATGACTTTTAAGTTGCTCGATCATTCTTGCTGTAACATAACTTGTCTTTTTTTCTCTTTGGTCAATTTGTAATGTTATACCTTTTGCTTCGATTGCGTTTTTTTGTTCTTCACGCCGAACGTATAAAGTAACTTTGTGATTTTGCTGTAAATAGCAACTTAGTAATAGTCCAAGAGAACCTCCACCAATAATGGCTATGTTCACGATTGCTCACTCCATCACATATTGTAAAAAACAGACATATAATTGTTAAAAATTAACTAAACCCTTCCCATTCTGTATGCATTTATACTATAATAAAAGTATAAGATACACAAAGAAAGAGAACGTCATTTCGGAAAGGATGATCGAGAATGGACAAAGTGAAGGTCGAAAGGTTGCTTATTAATTATAAAACATTAGAAGACTTTAAACAGTTTCAGGCTTATGGAAACCAAGAAGAATCAATGCTCCGCGATTTAGAAAATGAACTCGTCGAAGAAAATAGTGAATCCCCTTTCTACGGTATCTATATCGGAAATACATTAGTCGCCCGCATGAGTCTATATAGACGTTCAAAAAAATACGATCATTACTTCAATCCTCCTCAAGATTATTTAGTCCTTTGGAAATTAGAAGTGCTACCGGAATACCGTGACCGTGGTTATGGTAAATTAATGGTCGAGTTTGCAAAACAATTCAATCTTCCTATAAAAACAAATCCTAAATTAGAAACGAATGAATTTTGGGAAAAGATGGGCTTCGAAGCAGCCTCCTACAATTTAGAACGGGATTTTGGAGAAAATCCATATATTTGGATGCCAGAAGGAGTCCGTGAGGCTGTCCAACCACCGGTATCAAGGGCTAAAGAACAACATGAAGATGAAGAAAAGGCTAATTAAACAATCGAAATATTAAATATAAAATCCCTAATAGCTAAATAAAGCTATTTAGGGATTTTTGTATTTAAATAGTTATTTTTTCAAAAAACTTCGTACTGCTTCTTTATGCGTTTCAGAAGGCCAAAGATATGCACTGTGGCGTGATTCTTGAATCATTTCAGCCTTTAATTGATCACGACCAATCCCTTGTAAAAACTGCTCTTTTAAAAAAGTTAATTGGTCGATCGATTTATTACGATAAGGTGTTAATATTTCTGCTTCATTTTCCCACTTGTCTTTTGCAATGATTCGGTGGAGCCAACCTTTATCTTTAAGCTCTTCAGCTGTAAAAGTAGATCCTTCAGTAATCCATTGTAAGGCAAAGTTAGGATTCACTTTTTGATAAAGTAATGCACCTCCACCCCAACCGGGTAATATACCTAAGTTTGATTGAATAAATCCGAACTTCGTACCTTCTTTCGCAATCCGAATGTCGCATGCAGTTGCTAGCTCACAGCCTCCTCCGAAAGCGTTACCTTGCAATAAACAAATTGTCGGAACAGGAAACGTAGCTAATTGATAAAGCACTTCACGCATTGGTGTTAAATGGCTGAAGGCTTCTGTTTCATTTAGTTCATCATTTAGTTCATTTAAATCTCCACCAGCACAAAATACTTTATCACCAGCACTTTTTAGTACAAGAAATTTTGGCAGATCTAGCTTTAATTCCGCCAATAAACTATTTAACTGTTCTGCCATCTGTTGCGATATAGCATTTCGTTTTTCTTCTCGATTTAACAAAACCGTTCCGTAACCATCGTGATGCTTTTCGTATACGATTAATTTTGCCATCGTTATCTCTCCAATTTATGTATATTCAGCTACATCCATATTACCATGAAATAGAAATAACGATAAATAAACGAAACAAAAAAACAGACCACGATGTGATCTGCTTTTTTTAATATGTCTCAACTACTTCATCACCATCATAATGTCCGCAAGATTTACACACGTAGTGAGGCTTTGTTAACTCACCACAATTTGAACATTCAACTAAACCAGGTGTACGTAGTTTTTTATGGGTACGACGTTGTCTTTTTACTTTTTTAGACGTTCTTCTCTTTGGTACTGCCATTTGAAAGACACCTCCTTATATGATCGAAAAGGCTCGTTAGATGAATCTTTTAACGATTCTATTTTAGCCTAAATTTCGAAAACATACAAACATATTTTATACGATGATTTTATGAATGTATAAATTAGTCATCCTTTTTATCATCTAGCAACATCTGCAATTTTGTAAGGCGTGGGTCGATCTTTTTCTTTTTTTCTTCTTCGAAGGAATCCTCCGTATAAAAGGACCAACCTTCGCCCCCTTCAACTTCAGCATCTTCTGCAAAAACACGGTACGGCTTTTGCAATAAGATCGTCTCTAATATATATGGCCTTAGATCGATACTTTCTTCCTCAACGTAATGAATTTCTTCTTCTTCGTTTGCCTTACTCGCCTTTGTTGTAAAAATCTCGGTCGCTCGAAAGCGAAAGGGATAAGGAACTTCTGCTAGCGTTCGTGCGCAAGGTAAAACCATCTCGCCTTCGATTGTGTAAGAAAAAACAATTTCGTTATTTTCTATCACACACATACCGTAAACGAGCACTTCTGTAATTTCGATAATTTCATTATTCGGAAGTTCCAACAACTCAGAGACATCGAGCTGTTGTTCAAAGGTTATCGGACCTTCATAGGCTTCTTGCTTAATTTGTTGCACGGAAAATTTCACTATAATCACCTCTAAGGCAACAAGAGTTATTTTAGGAGTTTTGTTCCTTTTTGTCAACTATTTCGATATTTTATTATTGTATATGAAGAGACAATTTTATACAATATGTAGTAATAGTTCTTTATTTTTAGGATGACCCATTTATCACTATTGTATCATACATAAAAATGGTTTAATATCTCAATTATACTATAGGAGTTGTTAATTGTGAAAGCGTGCGGTTTAATCGTCGAATACAATCCATTTCATAACGGACATCAATACCACGTAGAGGAAGCAAAAAAAAGTAGCAATGCTGACTGTATAATCGCTGTAATGAGTGGAACATTTTTGCAACGGGGAGAGCCAGCTATAATCGATAAGTTTCACCGTACAAAGGCAGCTCTTAAATCAGGGGTCGACCTAGTCGTCGAGCTTCCTTATCCTTACGCAGTTCAAAGTAGTCGTTATTTTGCTCTTGGTGCCTTACGGACTTTACATGCTTTACATACAGCGATGATTTGTTTTGGTAGCGAATCGGGTGAAATTGAACCTTTTTATAATGCTAGCGAACGTTTGTTAAAAAGAAAGGAAGAATACGACGATACTGTTCGTTCCTTTATGAAGCAGGGACTTTCCTTTCCTCAAGCAAGTCAAAAAGCTTATGAAAAAATCGGTTTACAACAAGTCGATTTATTTCAACCGAACAATATATTAGGTTTTAGCTATGTCCGAACGATAGTTGAAGAGCGGTTACCAATTAAGGCCCTAACGATTAAACGAAAGCAAAGCCATTATCACGACACCGAAATTGTAAATCAAATCGCAAGTGCCACGAGTATTCGGCAAGCCCTATTAAAGGATCCTACTGATGAAAACGTCGCTCGAGCAGTCCCGCCTCATAGTTTGGAACAAATGATTACATATAAAGAAGAAGCATCCCTTTGGCATGATTGGGAAGACTATTTTAACGCTTTGTATTTACGTATTACATCTTTACCTTTAGAAGAATTGAGAAAAATTCACGGCGTTGAAGAGGGAATTGAATACAGAATAAAAGAAGCGATTACGAAAGCGACAAGTTTTCATGATTTAATCGAACGAGTAAAAACAAAAAGATATACATACGTTCGTTTACAACGAATGTTCGCTCATATTTTAACAAATACAAAAAAGCAAGAAATTGAGCCCTTCCTTAATGCTAACACGGTACCTTATATAAGGTTACTCGGAATGAACGAAAGAGGTCAGACATATTTAAATAAGAAAAAAAAGGCACTAGAAGTACCTTTAGTAACAAATTTAACATACGATTATCCTGCTTTATGTTTAGACGAACGAGCAATGAACGTATACTATTCAATTTTACCGGTAACAAAGCGACTTCATTTACGTAAACAAGAGTTCCAGTTACCGATTATCGTTTAAGTTTCAAGGGTTAGTTTTTCGGTTCCAATTGATTCAAGAAATCGACTGCTTCTTGGAACGAATCAATTGGAACGATCTCCATTTTCGTTTTAATTTTCTTTGCAGTTTCCTTTGCGACTTCATAGTTAGAGTTTACTGCCCCTTCTTCTCGTGGCACGAAAAAGATATCTGCATTTTTTTTATGAGCTGCAATTACCTTTTTATCAATTCCTCCAACGCGATGGACATTGCCTTCAATATCGATTTCACCTGTTCCGGCGATTCGATAACCTTTAGTTAAGTCTTGTTCTGTCAGCTGATTGTATATTTCTAATGCAAACATTATTCCGGCACTCGGTCCACCGATATTTCCGCTTTTTATTTCGACTTGTGGATCGACGTTGATCGCTTCATCTTTTAAAAGTTGCACTCCTAAACCGACCTTCGATTCATCTTCTGGAAAAGTAGTAATTGGAATTGTCACTTCAATGGATGCACCATCTCGTTCTATTTGTAAATCTATTTCGTCACCTTTTCCCTTCGTGTTTACATAATCGATTACATCTTCTGGTTTATAAACATCGAGGTTATCTATTTTTATAATTCGATCGCCTATTTCAATTTTCTCCTCGGCAGGCATTCCTTCGATTGTATGTAATACGTATACTCCTTTTTCAGTAACCGTAACATCTTTGTTCGCTGCTTCATAGGCGACAACTTGTGAGGCTACTTTCGATTGGTCCATCATCTTCTGCTGATAAAAACGATACTGTTCATCAGTGAAGCCATCGGGAATCGCCTCATCGATAGGCACAATTTCTTGGAAACGGGATAATTTCGCTACAAGATATTCTAAAGGTGTTGCACGTCCACCGCTGACGGTGACGAGATGGAATTCGCCACTACTCGGATAACTTAACTCAACTTCTACAATAGAAGATAATTCATCTGCTGAACCGGGTTTATATATATAGTAGGGAAGTTTGATTGTTATACTTAATAAAAAAATAAACAAAAAAATAAGACTATAAATAAACGTTCGCTTTTGAATTCGGAACATAAACTTCCACCTACTTTAAGAGATTTTTTAAATTAATTCATAAAAGGAATGGCTCCTTGCGTATAGTTAAGAAACAAGTCCTTTATAGACTTAGTAGCTCGATACGCAGGGGGTCACTAGTTAAATGTATGCTAAATTAAAAACAATTATTTTAGCCTTTTTAATGATCGGTATAACTTTTATTATTATTTTATATCCTGACGCTACACTTCAAGCGAGTGTACGTGGCCTAAATACCTGGTGGGAAATTGTCTTCCCATCGTTATTACCTTTCTTCATTATGGCCGAGCTTCTCGTTAGTTTTGGCATCGTTCGATTTATCGGTGTACTTTTTGAACCGGTTATGCGGCCTTTATTTAACGTTCCTGGGGCAGGTAGTTTTGCCTGGATTTTAGGTATGGTTAGTGGCTTTCCTTCCGGGGCCAAAATAACGGTTATGTTGCGCGAGAAAAAAGAAGTATCGCAATATGAGGCCGAACGACTTCTTTCCTTTTCAAATGCAGCAAGTCCACTATTTATTTTTGGTGTAATTGCTGTTGGTTTCCTCCATCATGTGAAGCTCGGCATCATCCTTGCACTTAGCCATTACATAAGTAATATTATCATTGGACTTATGATGCGCCAACATGCTCGGCACAAAGATGCCCATGAAACTATAGGAGATAACCATAAAAGTCGAATGTTTCAGTTCAATTTTTATATTCGCCGCGCTTTTCAACAAATGCACCGTACCCGTATAAAAGAAACTCGTCCCTTCGGTAAATTACTTGGGGACGCTGTATTAGTCTCTGTTCAAACTTTATTAATGATTGGTGGTTTTATCATATTATTCTCTGTCTTAACGACGTTGTTACATGAAGTGAACTTTTTCCAAGTTGGTTATGTAATCTTTACACCGATTTTACAAATATTTCTCATCCCGCTTGAAGTAGCACCAGCGTTTATTACCGGTCTATTTGAAATTACAATGGGAGCAGAAGCAATTAGTAAAACGACAAAGTTATCAATCGCTTGGCAATTATCATTGATAAGTTTTATTTTAGGCTTTAATGGGCTGTCAATCCACGCCCAAGTAGTTAGTTTAATTGCTTCTACAGATATTCGCTACTTTCCCTACTTAATCGCGAGAATCTTTCATGGTTTTATCGCAAGCGGTCTTACATTGATCTTATATCATATGTTTATGAAAGATAAGGGACAAATAATCGATACATTGTATAAACCGTCGAAAATATCTTCCTTTTTATTAGAAATAACAACATTTTTCAAATCATTTGGACCTATTTTCACCATTTTGACCATTAGCATTGCAACGGTTATTTTATTCTTTCGTTGGTTACGTTCCCTGCTTTGAAAACTTTTCTTGTAAAGCTTGAGCTACACCGTCCGGTACTAAATCTTTTATATTACCGTGATAGCGGGCTACTTCTTTAACGATACTGGAACTTAAATATGAGTATTGCGTATTTGTCATCATAAAGAACGTTTCGATTTCTGGTTCGAGCCGTTTGTTCATCGAAGTAATTTGCATTTCATATTCAAAATCACTCACCGCCCGTAAACCACGTAAAATAGCATCGGCGTTAATCGCCTTTGCATATTCAACTAATAAACCATCAGAGACATCAACTCGGACATTTGGAATATCTTTGACAGCCTCCTGAATTAATGACGCTCGTTCTTCTGCAGTAAATAACGGCGACTTAGAATGGTTATTAAAGATTACAACGACGACTTCGTCAAAAATTTTTGCACCGCGTTGTATAATATCTAAGTGTCCATTCGTAATTGGATCAAAACTTCCAGGGCAAATCGCTAATTTCTTTTCCACTGTTATTCCTCCTCTATTTCCCCTTCTGCCACTTTTAAAATTGTCACTGCAATTTCTTTACTATAGTTTCTTCTAAAGATTTCTTCATAATACACTTTGTCGTATATGAACGGGCTAGTGGGTGCATGTTCAATATAGAGATAGCCTCCGGATGTGACTAGTTTCCACTTTTTTATGTTTTCTAAAACCTTTGTATAAACCTTCTTGTCATAAGGTGGATCAATCAACACTAAGTCGAACAATTTCCTTCGTTTATGTAAGATTTCTAATGCTCGTATCGCATCATTTTGATAAACAGATGCATGCGATTCGATTTGTAAGTTGCGTAAGTTTTTACGTATCGTCTGAACAGCAGTCCGGTGACGATCGATAAAGGTAACTCGTTCAATACCACGACTTATTGCCTCAATACCTAACGCACCACTTCCAGCAAATAGATCTAAAGCTTCTCCGCCATTGAAGTAAGGCCCCATTACATGGAAAACTGCTTCCTTAATTTTATCACTTGTCGGACGAGTTGCTTTATTAGGAACTGTGAATAGATTTCTTCCTTTTAACTTACCAGCTATTACTCTCATTGTTATAAACCTCAACTTTTGTCGATATATTTATTTTAAGGAAGAGGTAAATAATAAGCAATAGTTTTCTATTATTTGTAAGCGCTTTTTATTTTCTAACCAAATAAAAACCTTTGTACGAAATTGTACAAAGGTAACCGAAACGATTACTTATAATCATAAAGTTTTGCCTCATCTGGTCTAGCGTTTTCAAAGTTCGTTGAAATAAACGGTTTATAAGAACGTTCTACTTTCTGAACGAAAGGCAATTTTTCTAAACTCGCTTCTTTTTCATCAATTTCGTCGCGATTTACATAAATAATTGCAAAACGTCGACGGCGCGACGCATAAATAAAATGACCGTATCGTTTCAGTTGTCGAATATTTTTTCGATGTTTGTACCAAACGATTAGAGCTTGTCGTTTTATTCGCATATCGATACTCCCTACTCTCCATGTTACACATTATTAATCAAGCAGAGCAACTACAGGCTTGTCCAGAAGCACATTTACCTGAGGCACATCCACCACTACTATATAAGGCATCGTCCCGAGGAACGATAATATGCTCGCTTACACTTTTTGCAATTACTTCACTTATATCATCTAAAAAGCGTTGTAATTCCCGTTCCCTGAGTTTAAATTCAGCTACGAGAGGATTCAAATCCATCTCCCGCTTAATCGATCGGACTTCGCGCATAATTTTGGCATAATCGGGATGATAGCGACCGAATCGTTCGACATCTTCGTATTGGTCTTTAATCGATGTAAAAGAACGGATTAACGCTGTCGCTGTAGGATCACTATACAACGTAATATACGCCTCTTCGTAGCGTTGCATTACTTCCGATTGTAAAATCATTTCTGCTAACGCTTCCGATTTATCTAAAATCGCTACATGTTCCATTGTAACAATCACTAATGAACACCCCCACTCTTCATTCATTTTACCATTGAATGTAGCGATTGTGAACATATTGAACATATAAAGGAGCGTTGTTTAGTTTAAGAGATTAATATTTTAATATAAAGTTTTGCGTATAATACAGACGGTGGACACCGACCCCGAGATAATTGTATTCTTCACTTAATAACGTTTCTCTGTGGCCACTACTATTAAGCCAACCTTGAACAGCTGCAATAGCATCAACGTGCTGGGCGGCGATATTTTCCCCTGCAGCCACATAGTACACTTCCTTTGTTTCTAGACGTTCTTTTAAGCCCTTTCCATCTTTACTTTCATGTGAAAAATATTGATTTTCATACATATCTTTACTATGCAAATAAGCTACTTCGCTTACTACCTCATCGTACTTTACAGGCTCAAGGTTGTGTCGTTTACGGATAATATTCGTTAAATCAAAAATTTGTTTTTCCATTCCAGCTTGAATACTTTCCCAATCCTTATCGCTTAAGACGACCTCTTCCGGCAAAGTACCACGATACTCCATTTCATAAAATCGTTGCGTTATAAGGAGGTCTCCAGTAATAATTCGTAAGCCAGAAACTTTTTGCGTAAACGTATCGATATAACATTGAACGAACAAATTATCATCGAGCTTGATAAGGGGGTGGGTTTTTAAATCTTCATCATTTAATAAAAAAGTATAATACGATATACCTTTTTCAAAAGTAACTTTTCTTTGGAGTGGATATTTTTCAACTACTTCAGCGAAGGAATCTCCAACAGAAATCGGCTCGCTATCAAGACTATCACCAATTGCAAAAACAGTTTCAACCTGTTCGTTTAATATGCCAACTTGTAAATAAGCTTCGTCATCACTATAGATCCACCATGTATAGCCATAGGCTGAAGGATCCTTACGCTCTGGTTCACCTAACAGCTGCAATACTTCATCTCTTGTCCTATGCATTAAAGAAAAAACAGAGTCGTCAAATTGTATCGGTTCTTTTTTCAATTGTTGTTGTGTCTCAATTTGTGGAAGTTCATCCACTTTCACTTGCTCCATTTGCAATACGTTATATAAAAGAATCGACAAAAAAGCTGCAATCGTAAACAAAAGTACGAGTAACGTCCATTTAATTACTTGTCTCAATATGTTCACCCCGATTCTGAATTACAAACTATACTTTTTTGAATGAAACATCACATCTTCTACATTATATACTTATTACATGCTAAATATAAACTTTACCTTTATCGGACATACTAATAGAAGTTGTGGATACTTTTTAACAAATTGAAGGAATCACTCTTTGTCTATAAAATATTTCGTTACTTTTATTGCAACTTGAAACGATTTTTACTATCATTAACTTAGCGAGACTAATAATGAGGTGAAAAGGATGAAATTAGAAAACTTAGGAATTGACGATAAAGTTATTGATCTTACTCCGCTTGATCATATTATGGGTAAACATGCCTTTATTCGTGGTGAAAATTGGGACTATGAGCGCGTAACATATGATTACAAAATTAAATCGCAAGAGAAAAACGTAACGTTCTACGTACGGATTCAAGGTGAGGCGATTGAAGGTGACGTCGATAACAAAACTGCAGTCATTAAATTAAAAACGCCTCTTTTAGGAAAACATTATTACCCACATGGTATCGAATACGGAGAAGATGAAAACTTCCCAAAAAATATCGTTGAACGTGCAAATCAACTCGTGAAAAATGTCAACGAAGAATTAGAAGCCTATTTAAACGAATAATCGTAACCGACATACGATAAGTGTACGTAATTTATGTACATTTATTTGTTTAAATATGTCTTTTAAATGAAAATTATTTCTACATCCTTCGACAAAGGATCAGTCAATCGAATAGTAAGTTAAATTCTAAAAGAAACGATCAGAATTAGCGCTTGTTAATTCTGGTCGTTTTTATCTTTCAGCAAAATAAAAACTTCCTTAAGACGAATATGTCCTTAAGGAAGTAATGCTTCACCTATTTAGGTAACTCTTCCTGCTGAGGCAGTGGATCGATTTGCATATTTTTTTTCGAGAACCATCGGAAAAAAATTCGAGCAATAACATATCCATAAATAATCTGTTGCATCGTCATCATTAATATGCCGCCTAATTGTTGATCTTCCTGGGCACTCAAAGGAGAAAACATTTCTGCACCAGAAAGTGTTCCAGCCAATCCGGTTAACACATCCGATGGAACACAAAGGCTTAACGATTGCACCCAAGCTCCTTCAGAACTATACGCTTTAAATAGTGGCTCATTAGCAAAAATAATTAAGGCACAAGCAATTGAAATAACAAAAATACTAGCTACTAAATAACCCATCTTTAACAACGGTATGAGGCGATCAAACCGTTTCAGCGGTGTCACGATTGGCCACCACATAAACATTGCTAAAACAAACAGTCCTGAAGTAATTGAAAGATGAGCTAATTGGGATGATTTTGAAAAATCAAAGATGACTGGTAAATGATATATAGCAAACAAACTATTAAATAAAGCTAGAGCAATCATCGGATGGGTAAAAAATGAAAATAACGGCTTTACAATTGGTAATGATATAAACCTTTCAATAAAAGCTTTTGGAATTCCACGAATAAATAAAATTGGAATGACTAAATATAAAATTGCCATTTGCGCCATATGAGCGCTTAACATGATATGAGATAGTAGATCAATCGGTGAACCTTTTACGATATAAAGTAATAATAAACCGGTATAAAAGTAACTATATTGCTGAATCGTCGGACGATCTTTTACTCCAAAGACTTTCCTCTTCGGTCCGGTTATTAAATAATAAATCATTCCGACGATAAGTAAAACCATTAAAAAGTAAGGGCTCCATAAAGCACGAAAGCCAAAGATTTGCAATTCCAACCACATGCGTTTCACCTCGTTTAGCTATTGTTGTTTATGATGTAAGTATTCCTTTGTATCAAAGGAAAGACTGGGAAAATAACTTTCCCAGTCTTTTTCGTCTGCTACTACCACCATGAAATTACTACGATTCCAGCCAACGTGAGAAAGGCAGCCCAAACACCTCCAAATATTAGGGTTGCTGGCATTGCATGACCTTTGTCTTTAAGATGCATAAAATAATAAAATTGGAAACCTGCTTGCACAATTGCCATCACAAAGAGCATCGGAATAATAACTCCACTACTTAGCGTATCTGTTGCTACTACCGCAAAAGCAATTAACGTAAGTGCAATCATTAAACCAAAAGAGATTAACTGCCGTTGCATCTCAAGTCTATTTTTTTGCTTACGAAACGTATCTTTATTCGTTAAATTTTGCTCTGACATCGCTTAGCCCACCTTTCCCATTAAATAAACAACCGTAAAGATAAATACCCAAACGACGTCGATAAAGTGCCAATATAAGCTAAACGTGTTGAACTTTGGGGCATTGTATAAGTTCAATCCGCGTTTTGCATTTCGAATCAACAAGGTAGTTAGCCAACAAATTCCGAACAATACGTGTCCACCGTGGAAACCGACTAACGCATAAAAGGCGGAACCGAAGGCAGAAGAACGGAAAGTAAAACCATACTCTGTAATGTAATGGGCAAATTCATAAACTTCACAAACTAAAAATCCTACCCCTAACAACCCCGTTATACCTAGCCAAAGGTACATTTTTTTAAAGTCATTATTACGCATATGATACATCGCATAGACGCTCGTTAAGGAACTTACTAAAAGGAGCATCGTCATAAGAAATACAAGACCTAAACCGAAGATTTCTTGCGAAGAGGGGCCACCAGCAGTAGACCCCTTCAACGCAAGATATACTCCGAATAAACTAGCGAACAACACCGTTTCTCCGCCAAGGAAGAACCATAGCCCGAAAAATTTATTTTTTCCTTCGAGAGTTGCTTTTTCTGGCTCTAGTGGCATCGTTTCGGGAAATAAATTACTATGTTGCTGGGCCATTTATTTCGCCTCCCCTTCTAATGCTTTTTCCAGTTCTTCTTTTGGAATATAATATCCATAATCGTCCTTCACCGAACGAATAATCATCATTGCGATTGAAAAAGCGAGTCCTCCATACAAGGCAATATACCAAAAGACACTATCCGTCTGATAAATAAATCCAAAGCCAGAGATGAAAAATCCAAGACTCATTAAGAAGGGTAAAATCGAGCCACTCGGCATATGGACATCGTCTAATGGTTCTCCCGGAGGAATCGTTCCATCTCCTTCCATTTTCTCAATCCATAACGGGTCGAGACCTCGAACTAAAGGTAATTGTTCAAAGTTGTAATATGGTGGTGGTGAAGATACAGACCACTCAAGCGTACGTCCATCCCATGGATCTGCTGCTGCCTGTTCACCTCGAGCAGAGACAATGATATTAATGATAAAGATCACAGAAGCGATTCCCATGAGAAAGGCACCAACCGAACTAATTAAGTTACCTAAGTCTAAACCTTGATCTTCTAAAAACACCCAGTAACGACGTGGCATTCCCATTAATCCTAAGAAATGCTGTATGAAAAAGGTCATATGGAATCCGATAAAAAATAACCAAAAGGTAATTTTCCCCAAGGTTTCATTTAATATGCGACCAAACATTTTCGGCCACCAGTAATGAAGAGCGGCAAAGATTCCGAAGATTGTTCCACCTACAATTACATAGTGGAAGTGCGCTACTACAAAATACGTATCGTGATATTGATAATCCGCTACGTTTGAGCCAAGCATCACTCCGGTCATTCCACCAATTGTAAAAGATGGGATAAATCCAATCGCCCAAAGCATTGCGGAGTTAATTGTCACTTGACCTCCCCACATCGTTGCTAACCAGTTGAATATTTTAATTCCGGTAGGCACGGCAATTGCCATCGTACCAACGGCAAATATCGAGTTTGCAACTGGACCTAATCCTACTGTAAACATATGGTGTGCCCAAACCATAAATCCTAAAAAGGCAATTAACATCGTCGCAAAGACCATCGCCGTATACCCGAAAAGTCGTTTACGAGAAAATGTTGCAAATATTTCACTAAAGACACCAAACAGTGGCAAAATTAAAATATAAACTTCTGGGTGTCCAAAAATCCAAAACAAATGCTGATAAATAATTGTATTTCCACCTAAGGCTACATTGAAAAATGCCGTATCAAACATACGATCAAACATTAACAAGAATAAGTTAATTGTAAGTGGAGGAAACGCAAATAAAATTAAAACACTCGTGATAAATGTTGCCCAAGAGAAAAGTGGCATACGCATATACGTCATTCCAGGGGCACGCATCGTTACAATCGTTGCGATAAAATTAATTCCCCCCATAAGTGTTCCCGCACCGGCTATTTGTAATCCAGCGATATAAAAGTCAATTCCATGGGTTGGTCGTTCCATCGATAATGACGCATAGGAAGTCCAACCGGCATCCGGTGCACCTCCAAGGAAAAAGCTTAAATTAAGCAAAATCCCTCCAAACAAGAACAACCAAAAGCTCAACGCATTAAGAAATGGAAACGCTACATCTCGGGCCCCGATTTGTAAGGGCATTACTGCGTTCATTAGCCCAATTAATAATGGCATACCCGCTAGGAAAATCATCGTCGTTCCGTGCATCGTTAATAACTCGTTGAAAAAACCTGCACTAACGAAGTCGTTTTCCGGTTTCATTAATTGAATCCGGATAATTAACGCTTCGATTCCCCCGAGGATAAAGAAGAATCCACCACCCGCTAAATACAAGTGGGCGATTTTTTTATGGTCAACCGTTGTTAAATAATCCCATATAAATGCGCCAACACTACGTTTGGCAGTAACTGCATTACTCACAGTTAATACCTCCTATCATAAAAGTTGAAGTTACTTAATAAATGCTTATTCTTTACTTTCAGCTGTTACCTTTGAAGGACTTAACTGAAGTAAAAATTGTGCAATTTTATCTATTTCGTCTTCTGACAATTCACCGTAAGTTCCTGTCATCAGGTTACCTGGTTTCAACTTCTCCGGATCTCTTAACCAATCCTTTAAATTTTCTTCCGTCGGCTCTAAATAACCGGCGAAACGTGATCGATCAGCAAACTGTGTTAAATCAGGACCAATCGGAGTATTTCCCGGTGAATAATTCTGCGTGTCTGTCGCATGACAACTAATACAACCTTTTTCCTCAAACAATGCCTTACCTTCTTGAGCTACCGTATCGAGCTCTAATTGGTCTGTATTAAAACTCTTCATATCGTTTACCCATTGTTCATACTCTTCTTCACTTACCACAACTACTTTAAAGTCCATTAATGAGTGAGATGGGCCACATAACTCCGCACATTTACCGAAGTATACTCCCTCCTCATAAGCTTCAATAAACATCGTATTAATATTTTCAGGGTTGACATCTAACTTTCCAGAAATGCTCGGTACCCAGAAAGAATGCAATACATCCTTCGTAATTAAATTCACATACACTTTTGTATTGACTGGAATATATAAATCTTGGCTCGTTGTAAATTCTTCATTTACATATTCATAATGCCACCAATACTGGTGACCAGTAACATCGATATTAATATGTTTATGTTGGTCAGATGTATTTGCTAATTGAAACGTCGCAACAACTGTTGGAACAGCCATAATGACGACGAGAATGATTGGAATAATCGTCCAAATGGCTTCTAATGTTTTGCTTCCTTCAACTTGTACCGGTGTAACAACCGGATCACCCTTTTTCTTTCTAAAGCGAACGATAACGATAACGAGCGCAATTATAACGACTAAAAAAACGAAAGTCATTACAATAGTCGTCAGTAAAATTAATTTCATCGATTGCTCTGCACCGTAACCTTTCGGCTCTAGTGCAGTTAAATTTTCCCGTCCGCAAGCTGAAAGAAGAAGCATAATACTACTTAAAAATAGAAATGTACGGAATTTTCGTAAAGAAGCTTGCATATCAATACCTCTCTTTCCAAATTGTATATTTGCAATTTATCGTTACTTCTATTTATGTGTAACTAGATAAATTTCATTACTTTTTATTCCAATGAATTATCATTCAATAATTCGTTACACTTTTTAAGTATGAAAGAGGTCGATACAATAATATTCAACGATCCAAATCGGATTCGTAGAGATGATTATTTATGTACCGTACCATTTATGAATAATATAAGTGCAAGCTGAGGATTAACGTACTGCTGTTTAATTTACTAACATTTACTATAACCGAAAAATAACGTCCTTATCCCTCCTTTACGAAGAAAGCGCTTGCATTCCCTTCACAAAAAAGAAAGCTTAGCGTTTACATTTGTTAGAATAGTTACAATACATGTTGAGTTAATTATGATTATATCAAAAAAAACGCTTATTACAACCATCACTAAATTATATCCATTATTATTATTGATAAATAATTCATGTTTTAGCATTTTTAGACACTCTTAGATAATATTATTTTACCATATTTTTAAAACTTTATTATTAAAAAAGTTCCTTTGACAAATTTATGACATTATATAATAATTGTTATAAATGACTGAATTTTCACTTAAGATAGTTTTACAATTAAAATATTCACCTTTAGTATAACATTTTGTAACATTTTGTAACATTCTATATGGTGTATAAAGTACAATACGATAAAATAATTCACAGTTGGAAAGTAAGGTGAGTTTAATGATCAGAGTATTGAAATGGCTTTCTGTCGTCTCGACAATTGGAATGATCTTCATTTTATTAGGCGGAGCTTTAGTTACTAAAACCGGTTCCGCCGAGGGCTGTGGAAATAGTTGGCCTCTTTGTCACGGTCAATTATTTCCTTCTGAGATGACACCTGAATTGATGATTGAATATAGTCATCGATTAATTTCAACGATCATTGGTGCAACTGTTTTGTTACTCGTTATTTTAGCCTGGATTTATATTGGATATTTGAAAGAAGTTAAATTTTTAGCTAGTATTTCTATACTATTTCTTGTTCTTCAAGGGTTAATTGGAGCAGCTGCCGTTATTTGGGGTCAATCTGACTTTATTCTCGCCCTTCATTTTGGAATCTCCCTTATTTCTTTTGCGGCAATCTTTTTATTGATGTTATTAATATTTGAAATCGATCGGAAGTTTAAGACGAATGAGTTATATATCAAGAAAAAACACCGTATTCAATTTGTTCTGTTAACTATATTTACATTAATCGTCGTCTATACTGGTGCGTTAGTACGCCATGTAAACGCCCATCTAGTCTGTGAAAGTTGGCCTTTTTGTATTAGTGGTAAACCCCTTGCCTTTACAGAATATAGTTTCCATCAATGGATTCAAATGGGCCATCGTTTATTAGCCGCTATTTTATTTATATGGACAATAATACTACTTATTCAATTTGTAAAACAATACGGAGAACATCGGGTTATGGTTTGGGGTTGGACGATTACAACGAGCTTACTACTATTGCAAGTTATCTTTGGAGCATTAATTATTTACACGAGATTAAATATTTGGATTGCACTTTTCCATGCCTTATTTATTACCTTATTTTTCGGTATGTTAAGTTATTTTATTTTACTTTCCTATCGAAGTTATCGTTTAAAAGCACCGGAGCCAAGTTCTTGGAGGACGGTTCTTTCTTATAACGAGAAAATGGAAAGCGAACTATAACGTTCCTCAAAATAAAAGAGGCTATTTTCCTAAGCCTCTTTTTTCATTTTATAAAATTGTAGGTAAATCCCATGCATTCCAAGGGGCTCTTTTTGGTGGTAAGGAAGTGATGTGTAAGCTTGTTTTTCTAACAGGGTGAACAAAAGATAAAGAATATGACCAAAGGGCAATTTGTTGACCGACTTTATTTATGTCTTTACCGTATCTTTGATCACCGTAAAGAACATGTCCCATTTCTTTGAGTTGTACACGAATTTGATGCGGACGCCCTGTTTCTAATCTAACTTGCAGTAAGGTTAAATCTTTACCATAAGCGAGGACTTTGTAATGAAGTACAGCTTTTTTGGCCCCTTTTGTTCCTTGATGAACAGCATGAACGATATTTTTTCGATAATCTTTTCGTAAATAATTTATTAAGGTTCCACGTTTATGTTGAACGGTTCCCCTAACGACTGCTAAGTATGTTCGCTCTATTTCACGCTTACGAAAAAGATTTGCCATTCGCGAAGCTGCTTTTGAAGTTTTAGCAAAGACAAGAGCACCCCCAACAGGGCGATCGAGACGATGTAGTAATGCTAAATAAACATTCCCAGGTTTATCGTATCGGATCTTTATATCCTCTTTTACAATAGATATTAAATCTCGATCTTTCGAGCGATCTTGTTGTACTGGAATATTTACCGGTTTTTCGACAACAATTAAATGGTTATCTTCATACAAAATCGTTAAACTCATATTATCTCCTCGTTATATACTAATAAAAAAGAGGGCGTTTCAACACCCTCTTTTATTATAACATAGTCGACTTATTCAAATTCGATCAACAAGTCACCCGGTTCGATTGCAGTATCTTCTGTGACGTGGATCTTTTTAATAACTCCTTTAAATGGCGCTTGAATCGTCGTTTCCATTTTCATTGCTTCAGTTATTAAAATATAGTCTCCGCGTTCTACGCGATCACCTTCTTGACAGAGTACTTCTGTTACAGTACCTGGCATCGTTGCTCCAATATGTTTTGAATTATCCGGATCTGCCTTTGGAAGTGATTGCGTGCTTGATTCGATATTTTTATCCCTGATAATGATTTCTCGAGACTGCCCGTTTAATTCAAAGTATACGACCCGTGTCCCATCAGAACGTGGCTCGGAGATCGATACAAGCTTAATAAATAAAGTTTTACCCCGCTCGATTTCTACTTCGATTTCTTCACCTAGACGCATTCCGTAAAAATATGTTGGAGTATCCAATACAGAAACATCATAGAAATCTTTTGTAAATTTATGATAACCCCGAAATACATCTGGATAAAGTGCATAGGCAATCAAGTCAAAGCTTGTCACTTCACGACCTAATTCTTTATACAATTTCTTTTCAAGTTGCTCAAAATCAACAGGATCTAATAAAGCACCTGGGCGTTCTTCAATTTTTTCGCGATTTTTCAAAATGATTTCTTGTAATTTTTCTGGAAATCCTCCGTAAGGTTGTCCGATATACCCTTGGAAAAACTCAATTACTGAATCCGGAAAGTCGATAAACTCCCCTTTCTCATAAATATCTGCTTCTGTTAAATCATTTTGTACCATAAAGAGCGCCATATCACCTACTACTTTTGAAGAAGGGGTCACTTTTACGACATCACCGAACATATCGTTTACAGTGCGGTACATTTTCTTTACTTCATCCCATCGGTCTTCTAGACCCATCGCTTTTGCTTGTTGTTGTAGGTTACTATATTGACCACCCGGCATTTCATGTTCATAAATTTCTGAATGTGGTGAATTCATACCGCTTTCAAAATCTTCGTAATAAGGGCGTACTCCTTCCCAATAAGTCGACAATTTCTCATAACTTTCAATATCAATATCTGGTTGTGCATCTGTTCCTTCTAAAGCATGATACAATGTTTGAGCACTTGGTTGAGAGGTCGAGCCAGCCATTGCCCCCGTTGCCACATCGACGATATCGACACCTGCATCGATTGCACGTGAATACATAAAGACTCCGTTACCACTTGTATCGTGCGTGTGTAAATGAATTGGTATATCGATCGTTTCTTTCAAGCCAGTTATAAGTTGATATGCCGCTTCAGGTTTTAATAGTCCTGCCATATCTTTAATACCTAAAATATGTGCACCTGCTTTTTCTAATTCTTTCGCTAAGTTTGTATAGTACGTTAAGTCGTATTTTTTTCGGCCTTTGTCCAAAATATTTCCTGTATAACAAATAGAAGCCTCTACGATTTTATTATTTTCCCGAACTGCTTCAATCGCTGGAATCATTCCTTCTAACCAGTTTAAACTATCAAAAATCCGAAACACATCGATACCGGCTTTTGCACTTTCCTCGACGAACTTTTCAATTACGTTGTCTGGATAGTTTTTATATCCTACAGCATTGCTCGCCCGTAGTAACATTTGAAATAAAATATTCGGCATCTTTTCTCGCAAAATTAATAATCGCTGCCACGGGTCTTCTCGTAAGAAGCGATAAGCAACATCGAAAGTTGCCCCACCCCACATTTCAACAGAGAATAAGTTCGGTAACATCCGTGCCATTGGCTCTGCTATTTGGGTTAAATCTTTCGTTCGAACTCTAGTTGCTAAAAGTGACTGATGGGCATCACGGAATGTTGTATCGGTCAATAATACTTTTTCCTGATTTTTTACCCAATTAGCAACATATTCGGGCCCGTGTCGCTCTAATAACTGTTTCGTTCCTTCTGGTATTGGCTCATTTCTATCTACTTCCGGAATCGTTACCGGTGCAAATGTCGGCTTTTTCTTTTTTGGAACACCATCAACACCATTGATCGTCATATCTGCAATATAAGTTAAAAGCTTAGTACCTCGGTCCTTCCGTTTTGGGAACTTAAACAGTTCAGGTGTTTCATCAATAAAGCTCGTATTATAATCACCCGTACTAAACTTCTCATGTAAAATCACATTTTTTAAGAAAGGTATGTTCGTTTTAATTCCTCTAATACGGAACTCTTTTAAATTTCGGACCATTTTACGGGCTGCTTGTTCAAACGTTAAAGCCCATGTAGAAACTTTAACTAATAATGAGTCATAATAAGGCGAGATTACGGCTCCTTGATAACAGTTTCCATCGTCTAAACGAACACCGAATCCACCACTAGAGCGATATACCATAATTCGGCCAGTATCTGGCATAAAATCGTTTAAGGGATCTTCAGTTGTAATTCTCGATTGGATTGCATAACCGTTCGTTGTAATTTCTTCTTGGGCTGGAATCCCTATCTTAGCGCCGTGAATTTTTTCTCCCTGGGCAACTAATATTTGCGTTTGCACAATATCGACGCCAGTGATCATCTCTGTAATCGTATGTTCCACTTGTACTCGAGGATTCACTTCAATGAAATAAAACTCATCGCCTGTTACTAAAAATTCGACAGTCCCTGCATTTATATATTTTACTTTTTCCATTAATTGGACAGCTGCTTCGCAAATTCGTTCCCGGAGTTCGTCTGATAAAGCTAAACTTGGCGCAACTTCGACGACTTTTTGATGACGACGTTGAATGGAACAGTCCCTTTCGTACAAATGGACGATATTACCATGGTAATCGCCGATTACCTGTACTTCAATATGTTTTGGATTTTCTATGAATTTTTCTACATAAATTTCATCATTTCCGAACGCTGTTTGCGCTTCTGAACGAGCACGGTCATAGGCCTCGTTAAGTTCGCCCTCGTGGTGTACGATTCGCATTCCTCGTCCACCACCACCTAAAGAAGCTTTAATGATAATAGGGTAACCCGCTTCTTCAGCGAATTCACGAACCTCAGAGATAGAAGATACCGGACCGTCAGAACCAGGAATAATCGGCAAACCCGCATCAATCGCTTGTGTTTTCGCTTTCACTTTATCCCCGAATATATCTAAGTGTTCACTTTTGGGTCCGATAAAAATAATTCCTTCTTCTTCACATCTTTTTGCGAACTCGATATTTTCCGCCAAAAAGCCATAGCCAGGATGAATCGCATCGACTTCTGCGTTTTTTGCAATCTCGATAATTCCTTCGATATCTAAATAAGCCTCAATCGGCCCTTTATCTTCACCTACTAAATAGGATTCATCCGCTTTATAGCGATGTAAGGTATTTGAGTCTTCTTTAGAATAAATTGCAACGGTACTAATATTTAATTCGGTACACGCTCGAAAAATTCGAATCGCTATTTCCCCACGATTCGCAACTAACACTTTATTAATTTTCTTTACATTGACCATCTCGTTCCACTCCTATGCTTAATTTCGTCGATCGGATCTTTTTCGATCACTTTCGGTTTGTTTTCTTCTATTTTTACTTGCTTTGCTATGTTATTTAAAATACCCATCGATGCCATTAAAATTAATAATGATGAGCCACCATAGCTTACAAAAGGCAAGGTTACACCAGTAATTGGTAAAACCCCGCTAATTGCACCTAAATTAACGATTGCTTGAAAACCTATCATCGATGAAATTCCAATTGCTAATAGAGTTCCGAAACTGTCTGTGCATTTTCTTGCAAAATATAGACCTCGTAACGTAATCGTTACTATGGCTCCGATTACGATAATGACGCCTAATGCTCCTAGTTCCTCTGCAATAATCGACATAATAAAGTCGGTATGAGCCCCCCAAAGGTAGCCCAACTTTTGAATGCTTTGCCCTAAACCTTCTCCCGTCACACCTCCCCCACTAATCGCTAAATAAGATTGTATTAAATGATATCCTGCTGAATCTGGATCAGCGAAAGGATTGTAAGCACCAGTAAATCTGCGGATTCTCGTTTCTGTAACTAGTAACGGTATGAGTATCATTATGACACCTGCAGCAACCGTTCCTAATAACATTACATGCTTAAAACGAATACCAGAACTAATAATAATCATCGCAATAATAAATAAAATAATCGATGCGGTTCCTAAGTCTGGTTGAATTACGATTAAACCAATAATAAATAAAGATAAAACTAACGGTGGGATAACACCTTTACTTAAATTATCAATGTAAGATTGCTTCTTGGAATATACAGAAGCTAAATAAATAATTAAGAATAATTTTACAAATTCAGAAGGTTGAATATTAAAACCTAATAAAACAATTGTCCGTGTTGCATTATATACTGTCTTACCAAAAAAAGGCACAATCAATAGGGAAATAACACTTAAAATAATAAGTGGAATTACAAGCTTTTGATACGATTGATAAGGAATAAGTAAACAAAGAATAAACACGACAAGACCAAGACCGAACCATTGGGCTTGTTTTACGACATAATATGTACTATCTAAACCACTGACGACCGCCGTAACCATACTTGCACTGTAGATCATTACGATACCGAAGGCCGCTAATAAAAGGGGTACAATAATTAATAAAAAGTCATAATTTTTTAAGCGGTTTCTCATATTTAACACCTCTTCACTACTTTAAAAAGTAGCTCTCTTTACACACACTAAAAAAGCAATATTGAAATAAGACGATTAATTTATGTCAACATTTTACATGAAAGATAACGACTTTAAAAGCGATTTATGTAGTTTGTATTGTATTATATAAAAAATGAATGACGATTCAACTTTAGGAATATAAAAAACTTTGCTAATGAGTAGCAAAGTTTTCTTAAAGTTTTTCCACTGTATTTTGAACCGATTCGTGTAAAATCGTTAACTTCTGTTCCAGGTTATCTAACAATTCTTTTCCTTCTTCTTCGGTAATTAATCCGAGTCGAATGGCGAAATCAATCTCGCGGGATAATCCGAACATTTGCGTATCTAAGACTTCTTCATATAATGGACATTTCGGTGCCATTAAGTTATCGATTTGCACTTCAATTAATCGTAAAATTTTATCTGCATCGGCTTTTAAAATGGCATACGCTTTATCCCGTTGACTCGTCGTAACTTGAGGCATTGCCTTCCCCCCACACTTGTATAAATTAAATCGACGTTAAGTCATCGCTTCAGTTGCAAAATAATTCTTGATAGCCCTAAGACAATCTTAACTTTTACTTACATAAAAAGCAAGTTATCAACGTTTTCCAATTGCAATAATTCAATTAATATTATTTCCTTTCGTATCATGCTATAATAGACGAAGTTTCATATACGAAAGTTAAAATTACATAACAATAGCGTTACAGAGGGGTGAAACGATGATCGTCCAAATTAAAGGTAAGGTAAAATACCCAATTACTTTAGATCCATCGGTTTGGATTTTTGATGACCGGAAAATTATACTGGAAGAATTATTTGCTGAGAAAAAAGAAGCAAAGGAAAAGTCTGAAGCACAAAAAACAGCCGAGCTTTTCGATTCGGAAGTACAGTATCCTTCAAGCTTTAAACCACCAGTAAACAATAGTATTAAACGCTTTGATCGAGAAAAAGCATTAACTGAGTCTTATGCAATGCCTTTAAAGCCTTTCGTTGAAAACGTCGAACCAAAAGCCGAGGCAACTTCCGCAAGACTTATTACGAAAGGCGAAGATATTATAATTACTCTTGAACAACTAAAAGAGGCTTATGTACGATTTTCTAATAAAGGAAAACAACTAAAAGAAGATGGTCCAATCCATTTATATTTTGGAGACGGCTCAAATAAAGACGAACCTTTTACTCATATTAAAGAAATTATAATTGAATAAACAATATATTAAACTTTTAACAGCAGGTCTGTCCTGCTGTTTTTTTATTTTTACCGTATAAAAAGGCGGAAATGACTAACAATAAACGTAAATAATTATCAACTCATAGGATAAGGGAGACGTCTATATGTTTAAACGATTTATATGCATTGGTATAAGTGCAATGATTCTTACAGCTTGTATGAACAATCCAACTACTAAACCTCAGGAAGATAACGAACGAGTAGAACAAGTAAGCGATAATCAAAATTGGCAAACAAATAACGAAATTGCAACTCATCTAGCGGATGTAGCGACTAATGTTCCAGATGTTGAACGGGCTGTTTCAATCGTTGCGGGTCCCTATGCTGTCGTTGCAATCGACGTTGATGAAAAAATTGATCGTCAACGAGTCGGCACGATTAAGTTTTCTGTCAATGAGGCTTTACGTGATGATCCTTACGGCAAAACTGCAATCGTCGTCGCCGATGCAGATACAGGGGAACGAATCCGCAATATGCGTGACCGTATAGAGGACGGAGAACCGATTATTGGAATAGTCGATGAACTAGCTGATATCGTTGGTCGAATTATGCCAACTTTACCCGCCGAAGAAAATGTCGATCGAACAAAAGACCGAGAAATAGATTTAAACCGTGTAGAACCAGACGAAGACGATTTACCTCCTGAGGAAAATTAACAATACTTTAAATAAACTGACATAAGGAAGTGGAAAGTTAAGAAAACAAAGGGACGGTGTTTAGTTAAACTAAGCACCGTTTCTTTTTAAATCACAGGTTAAGTATAAATATTTTGTAGAGATGACTTCAGTCTACATTAACAAATTGTTTTAAATTTCCTGTCGTCTTTTTGTAATCGAATAAGCATTTAATAAAAGCCTAAGTAGCCTCTTTTTAAAACATGCTGGAACATGAAGACCGATTTTCGTTAATGGCAGTTAATTTGAAGAAGGGCACCGCCAACATAAATAATAAAGCCTAAAAAGCAAAGATGGACTGAAGCTCGCTATGATGCATAGCTTCAGTCCATCCACTCATTTAGGGGGGGTGTCCGAGCTTTTTAATTTAAAGTGGATTTTATTCATCATACATAAACTCATTAAAATATTGAACACCAAATTGAGAGCCTTCAGAAACCATTTTGCTATTTTCTAAATCATCTAACTCTGTCTGCTCTACTTGATCTGGTGCGCCGGCCATCGAAAACGTACGGACAAATCCTGAAGGTTGATCATTTCTCGAACGTCTCTGCTTCCACACGCAAAATAATCCAATTACAACGAGAGCACCAGCTACACAACTTAGAATAGTTCGAATCATTGTTATGCCACCTTTATTTCGGATTTGTCGTATACTATACCCAAACCTATAAAAAACATGCGGAATTTGATGTCTTTTTTATTGTTCTTCTCCGCGCGCTTTTCGCTCTCGATACATCCGAAAGCGATAAATCGCTAGTACAAGTGATATTACAATTAGAGATTCGGTAATTGGTAAACCGAATAAATTAAAAATTGTAATGACAAACATACCGATAAATAACATTATATATACAATAATAGATTTTAATAGGGGTAATTCCCTAGCGAAGCCTAACTTGTATGAAATAATCCCTAAAATGACATTTAAAATATAGAAGGTTTTAAATAGATGTGCTTCTCCTATCAATTCCACGATGTAATGATGTATAATTCCTGAACCCAACGCTATCTTCTCCTCATTTGCATAATATACTAACAATCATCATACTAAAAAAAGAATACAAATGCTATTTATCAATAAAGTTTCGTTTTTTAAATAAGTGTTATATACTTACAAAAGAGAAGAGAATAGAGGTGTACTTCATGCGAAAGATAAATTTCCCTATGCTTTTATTAGCAATTTTAGTCGTGCTTATGTTTTGTTTCGTTGGAATTGCCATCCATTATGGTAACTTCTGGCTTATTATTTTGTTTACGTTATTAGGTTTTGCTTTTATGGGTTTTGGCTTAAAAATTCGCAAAACAAACGAATCGTAACTTTTTCACTAATGTCTCATAAATAGTTACATAAAACAAAATATTAAAAAACCGAATTCGATTATTTGGATTCGGTTTAATATTATTATAAAACAACTTCTAACGAACTCCCCGCTTAATGGCCCGTCGCAAATACCTTTTAACTAGTCGCTCGTGAATCGCTGGATGAGCACTAATTACAGAACTTCTTTCTAACAAGCCGATTTCTTTACCACGAACATCGGTCGTGATTCCACCAACTTCATTAACGATAATTCTTCCAGCTGCAATGTCCCAAGGTTCAAGACGCATTGTAATATAGGCATCGAGCGCACCTTCGGCTACTCGAGCAAAACCTAAAGCAGCTGAACCATAAGAACGGACACCCCGCACATCTCTTACTAACTGTTGCATCGTTCTTTCATTTACAAAGTTATTCTTCATTAACCAACGGTGGCTGAACGAAACCATGGACTCATCGAGGCTTAAGTCGTCCTTTTCTAACGATGGAAGCTTTACATTATTTTTATAGGCACCATTTCCCCGTAAGGCACCAAATAAATTATTATTCATGACATCGTAAATATAGCCAATCTCTCCGATTCCTTGATGGTATATACCGATTGAAATTGCAAAATCTTGTTTTTGATGGACAAAATTCATCGTCCCATCAATCGGATCGATAATCCAAATCGTATCGGTCTTATTTAACTCACTATGACCGTAACCCTCTTCACCCAACAAAAGATGATGCGGATAAAATCGCTTTATTTTCGATGCAAAAAAATATTCCACTTCCCGATCCATCTCAGTCACTAAATCTTTCGGGTTTGATTTCGTTGAGACGACAAGGGGGTCGTTTATTTTTTCGCGGATAATTTTTCCAGCCTGTAAAATCCATGAGCGTAAACGATTTGAAAGAATTTCTCGTTCGATATTATCCATTAATAGTTGAGCCTCCATTGATTCAAAAAAACGCTACCAAAAAAATTTATATAATATTGATAACCTTATTGTAACTAAAATTAGCATTACATTCATTATAAGTAACCTTAGAAAAGTCGCAAGGAATTATACATAATGAATAATAACACTTATGTTTTGAAGAAAGATCATCGATATAAAAGGGACTGAGTCGTTACAGTAGAAAACTCAGCCCCTTTTATAAAATTCCGTATTTTTCTTAAACAAAGTTTTATATACTCCAGCGGGAACGAATTTGTTCTGCTTCGGCGATTATATCTTTAAATAATTGCTTTACCGATGGAACACTATGAATCCGAGCGGCTCCTTGCCCAGCCCAACCAAAGCCTTCCTCCGTCAGTCCCTCATAAATATAGCGCTTATTCGCTTCACCACTGATATAATCTTTTAACGCTTCGTATGTACCGTATTGGTTTTCTAGTTCTAATATTTTATCGGTCCAACTGTTTTTTATAGCCCGGGCTGGTGCCCCGAGAGATCTCTTAATTACGACAGTAGAATTTTCATCCGCCTCTAGAATTGCTCTTTTATATACTTCATTCGCATGAACACATTCTTTCGTAGCGATAAAACGTGTTCCCATTTCAATACCATCTGCACCTAAAGCAAAGGCAGCCATTAATCCTTTTCCATCGACAATCCCCCCTGAAGCTAAAACTGGAATCGAAACATGCTCTTTCACTTGCGGGGTCAAAACTAAAGTCCCAGTATCACTTCTTCCAATATGCCCGCCCCCTTCTTGTCCTACGACCATGACAGCATCGGCACCTAACTCTTCAGCCTTTTCAGCCTGACGTCGGGCTGCAACAAGAACTAGCGTTTTTATCGGAGTGTCCTCAACCATTTCTAAAATAGGTTGTGGATTACCACCAGTAATAGAAATTGCTTCTACTTCTTCTTCAATAGCTACCTCAACCATCTCTTTAAACGGTCGGCGTGCAGCACCAATTGCATAATTCACGCCAAAAGGCTTATTCGTCAACTCTTTTGTCCGTCTAATTTCTTTCCGTAAGGCTTCTGGTGAATCTAAACTCATCGCTGTGATCTGGCCTAAGCCTCCCGCATTTGAAACAGCAGCAGCTAAATCTGAATATGCTAAATAAGCTAACCCTCCTTGTACAATTGGATATGTCACACCAAACTTCTTAGTAAACTTTGTTTCCCACGGCATATCTCTCTCTCCTTTAAGCATATTTTATCTCATTGTAAGCGTTATCTATTTTATCGTAAACAATTTTTAAGACTAGTTCAATCCTTAACTTTAGATAGAAGTAAACGTATACTTGTGACAAAATTGAAACAATATATTTGAATATTTGAAAAAGTTTTCCCTTATAGTATTACAAAAACATTTTAAATACGATATAATAAACTAAAGATTGGCTAATCAAGGAGGAAATAAAGATGAATTACAAAAACATTGTAATTGCAGTTGATGGATCAAAAGCGTCTGAAAAAGCCTTTAATAAGTCTGTCGAAGTAGCAAAAGCTAACGATGCAACCTTAATTATTACACACATTGTCGATACTCGTACCTTTGCTACTGCAGAAGCTTATGACAAATCTTTATCTGAACGTGCTGAAAAGTACGCTCGTGATTTATTAAATGAATACGTAGAAAACGCAAAAGAAGCCGGTGTAAAAGAAGTAAAGCTCGCTTTAAAATACGGTTCACCAAAAGTAGCTATTTCTAAGGAAGTCGCACCAGAAAATGATGCTGATTTAATCGTCATTGGAGCTACAGGTCTAAACGCCGTCGAACGCTTCTTAATCGGTAGTGTATCAGAAAGTGTCGCTCGATATGCAAAATGTGACGTACTAATCGTCCGCTAAAAGAGTTGACCGCATATAAAAAGGAATGTGTTTAAGGTTTTACATAATGTTTCACTTTTTATATGCGGTTTTTTGTTTATAAGCGCTCTTTCTCCTCTTCAAACCACCCGTTAATTTGAACTAAAATATCCTCCATTGCAACTGTGTTCTTTAATGATGGAAGCATTACGAGTAATGGTTGTTTTACATTTTTCGTCGCTTCACCTTTTTTCCGTAAAATAAATATACTTTTCTTATGTTCCTTCGCCTTAAACGTACTATCAGCTAATTGAAAAAGACCGATAATATGGGCTTTTTCATGTAAAAATTTTTGCAATATATCTGCTTGATCGCTTGTAAATAAAAATTCAGGAATTAAACAGATTACATAGCCACCTTTTTTTGTATACGTTAATGCCTGTTCGATAAATAAATGATGGGAATAAGACATTCCTTCTTCAGCTTTTAGTTCAAATTCTTTCGCCCGTTCTTCATCTGGGTAATACCCGACAGGTAAATCACTTATAACGATATCGACAGGATCAACAAATAAAGGCCGTAAACAATCTTGATGAAAGTATTCTATTTCTTGCTCCAATAAATTTGCTGTCATAACCGATATCCTTATTAAAGTATCATCGATTTCACTTGCGTAAGCGTCTATATCTTTTTCTAATTGACCAAGAACTGTATGTAATAAATTGCCGGTACCACTAGCCAAATTAAGTAACGATAGCTTCTCTTTGTTCGGATATAACTTTTGGATTAAATAACTAATAAAAAGTGCAATCGATTCCGGTGTCATTCGATGATTCGATTGTACTTCATCTTTCATTCCTTTTAACAATGCCATTTGTATGGCGCGATGAACTGCTTGCCGATCATTTATTTTAGCGAGGAAACTTTTTCGAATTTGTTTGAACATATTTTCATTCTTCTTAACTTCTTCAGTAACCGCTTCTTCCAAATGAATATAATGTAGCGAATCGGCTAATGCATCTAAATATAAGGTGTCATGATCCTTAATTTTTTCTATCCCTTCATCTAACTTTGTAAACAATTTAACAACAGTTGAATCTTCCATCCTATCTTCTCCATTTCATCTACTAGTTCAACTTTCGGTATCAGTTAATCCATTATACTATTATAACAAGTTAACAAGAAAATACAGTTCTAAAATTAGAACTGTATAAAAAATATTTATTAATTTTCATTTAAATGTTGTAATACTCTTTCATAATTTGGATGGTTCGTTACTTCATCAACGTATTCGACATAGGTCACAATATCGGCTTCATCTACGACAAAAATTGCGCGAGTAAGAAGGCGTAACTCTTCAATTAAGACTCCATATTTCGTTCCAAAATCGGCTAACCGATGATCTGATAATGTCTCTACGTGATCGATACCTTCCAGTCCACACCAACGACTTTGTGCAAAGGGTAAGTCCATACTAACAGTTAACACTTTTGCAGCTAACTTTGTCGCTTCTTCATTGAATCGCTTCGTCTGTAATGAACATACTTCCGTATCAAGGGAGGGCACAACACTAATAAGCTTCGTTTGCCCCTTATAGTCTGCTAACGTCATTTCTTCTAAGGTGTTCGATAAAAGTGTAAAATTTGGCGCCTTGTCTCCTACTTTTACTTGTTCACCACTTAATGTAACAGGTTCACCTTGGAACGTTACAGATACCATCCATAATTCCTCCTTTATTTTAATTACTATTCATTATGGAGGAAGTGACTACAAATGTCTATGTCTATTTTTTTAAAAAAGCATATTGCTCCCTTAAAAACAATATAAATGTGTTTCAAGCCTAAGAGCATTATGCCTATTTTTAGAAGTCTACCCATTGGTTCCGAATTGCTAGTACCGCTGCTTGTGTCCGATCCTTCACATCTAGCTTACGAAAAATATTCGTCAAATGGTTTTTCACTGTTTTTTCACTTATATTTAATTCTTTTGCAATACTACTATTGTTATGACCATCGACTAGTAGTTGTAAAATTTCATTCTCTCGGTTTGTACAAATTCGCTTTGCACTTTTTCGACTTAGCTTATTCCGGGAACCTCTTCCTCCCTGCCGGCTTAATTTACGATACTCATTAATAACGTAATACAATGCTTGAGGGTGAATAAATGCACCTTGTTCATAAATTAAGTGGAGTGCTTGGATAAATTTTTCATAGGACATGTCCTTTAATAAATAACCGTGACAACCTAAATTAATTGCTAGCATTACGTTTTCCTTATCTGCATCATTCGCCAAAGCAACAATTTTGTACTCAAGAACAATATCCTTCATTAACTTTGGGATTAACTCTTCTTCCGATTTAAGGACTCCTATATCGATTAAAAATACATCAATATCATTTACCTTCTCAACCGGAAGTTCGGATAAAGTCGGTACCGACGCAACTATTTGCAGATTCTCTTCCTTCTCTACTAAACGTTGGAAACCTTCACGAAAAATATGTTGCTGGTCTATTATCGCTAAATTCATCACTATTTCCCCCTAAATACTTTACAATCTTTTCTTACTAACTTTATTACCGAGGTATGTGTGAACTATCGGCAAGTTTAACAAACAGACTTAAACAAAAGTTGAACAAAAAACTAGCTTATTTTAGTAATGATGCTTCTTTAAGCTATATAAGCTAGTTTATGTGAATAAACCTTAATTAAACACGATACAATCTTTTCCAGTAGATTTTGCTTCGTAAAGCGCCTCGTCAGCTCGAATGAAGAGTTCTTCAATCGAATGACGTCCTTCCGACCAGGTAGAAATCCCAATCGATACGGTTACGTTAGGCTTCGTTTTTGTTTTTATTGAAGAGCTAATATTTCTCGCTACTTCTTCAGCATATTCGGCATTTGAATAAGGTAAATAAACTGCAAATTCCTCCCCACCCCAACGAGCTGCAATTTCATTATCATTTAAAGTGTTTTTTAATACATTTGCAATTTGAATTAAAACTCGATCACCTACGTAATGTCCATACGTATCATTAACAAGCTTAAAGTCGTCGACATCTAATAGCATAAAAGTTCCACCTTGATTGGTTGCCATATGTTGATCGATTTTTTTATCGAGATAATTTCGCATGTAAAGTTTCGTTAAGTAATCGGTGATCGCTGTCTCCCGAAGCTGTTCCTTTAAGAGTGAATTCGTATAAGCAAGAGCCGCATGTTGAACAAAGGATTGTATGAACTTATATTTATCAAAAGAAAAGTAATACGGTTTTTCATGAGCTATTACAATAAAGCCAAACATTTTCTCCGAATCCCACATCGGAATAACCATAACTGAATTAAAAGGAACTGGTAATGATTCAATTTTAAAGTTTCCTGATAATATTGGTTCGGAATTCTTTTTAAGTCTTTTCGTCAAATAATGAACGAAATCCTTCGCTCGTGAAAGTTTGAAATAAGCTGTACTTTCCTTTGTTATACGGTATGTTTCCCTTCCTTCATTATCTTTCGTTAACATAACGATACCTATTTCTTCTGCTTGACAAGAATTATAAATATGCTTCTTAACACTTTCAGATATCTCCGCCATTTCTAAATTGCGGTTTATATCCCTTGTCGCTAAGTTAATAGATTGTAAATCTGTAATAAGTTGGTTAGAACTTTGATAAAGGGTCGTACGTTCCACTGCCCTTCCGATCATCTTTGATGATTGATTTATAAAATGATAATCGGATTCGTTCGGAACAATCGCTCGTGGAATAACAATTTCTAAAACTCCATAAACTCCTTGCCTACCTGTTAATGGAGCATAGATAACAGTTTTATTTTGTTCATAATTGAGATCGAGTTGTATTTCATTATTCATAAAAGCTTTTGTATCAAGACTTTGGCTATTATCGGAGTAGTTAATCGTATCGATCGGTAAAGATGAGTCATCATACTCATGGGACATTAAGAAGCGATATGAGAAAGCTGGATATAAAATTTTCACAGAGCTATAAACTCTTTTCAAGACATCCGTCGTACGATAAACCGAGTGTAAATTAGCTGAAAGTTGGAACAACAATTGATTTCGTTCTTGGAGAAATCGTTCGTAAAAATGATTACAAAAAACTTCAAAAAACTTATTTACTACCTGCTGCATTTCGATTAATACTTCATGATTAATCGTTGGTTTTTCATCATATGTTAATAAATAATAAGCTTTAAAGTTCGTAGGAGATTGTAATTTCATCACAATATAATGGAGATACGGTCTATGATCAAGGGTTAGTTGTTCTTGTAGTAACAATACGTCTTCTTTCGATTCGGAAAACTTCTTTTTTAAAGAGTTAATCCAATTTTCGTCCGTACTAATATTAGACAAACGTAAAGTGTGATAACTATCCGGGGCAAGCCGAGTTAATTGTTGTTGATTGATAAATAATTTAATCTCAGTAGCCTGAAGGGTATGTTTTAATTTCTTATTTACTTCCATCAATGCATCTTGAATCTTGTAGTTTTCATTAGTAAAAACATCGTGCATATCAAACAAAGTTGCTTTTAATTGTAATAAAATTGATTTTTCTTCCATTTACCCGCTCACCTGCCTCACGTAAAATCACCTATATACACTATACTATAAGTAGACCTTTTTTACTAGTATTTACTTTTACATACCTTTGTGAAGCTATTTATTTAAGTAAATATAACTACTTTGTTACACTTCTGTCACAATGTTTTTGTTTATTCTGAAAATTATAATCACAGGAATAGTAAATAAGTACCTATAGCGTTATCCAGTTATTTCTAATAGCCGTAACGACTGCTTGGGTACGGTCATTTACCTTCATTTTTCGTAACATATTACTAATATGGTTTTTTACAGTTTTTTCGCTAATAGCTAGCGCTTGAGCAATGTGGCGATTGCTTTGACCTTTTGCTAATAATTGTAAGACTTCATTTTCCCTTTTTGTACAAACTGGTGTGGGATACTTGTTCTGTTGAATTAATAAACTCCTATACGCTTCTACTAAAGGCCTTGTAACAGCTGGATGGATGTACGTTTTATCTTGATGGACCGTTTTAATCGCTTTTAAAAAAGTAAATATATTCATATCCTTCAACAAATACCCATCTACACCGAATTGAATCGCCTCAAGCACATATTGATCCTCTACGGAAGAAGCAAGAGCTACGATTTTTACATTGTACTCTAAACGATTCAATTCCTTTTTTAACATAGTTTGGTATTTCATTAGTAAAGTTATATCAGTCAATAGCAAATCAATTCGTTTTTCTTTTAATATCGAGGAAACCGTTGAATAGTCATCACTAGTGGCTACGATTTGGAAGGTTTCTTCTGCTTGTAACACTTGAATAATGTCAGATTGAAAAAATCGATAATCCACTAACACCATTTTAACAGCTCTATTCATTATTATACTACCTCCAATTACATATTCCATTTTTTGTTAATGGTCGGTTTTTAGAGTGTTTTACGGTGAAATTTAGGAACGATATTTATTTAAGTTCGTTTAATTCCAAATAAACTTTATATAAATAATAAGAAAAACAGTAACTAACAAAAAAATATTTACGGAAAATAAGATTATATAAAAACCATTTAAATGAAGAAATGAGCTTATTTTCCCGTAAAGCTCGATAATGCTAAATTCTTTTAACATTTTATATATATATAAAAGAGCAGGTTGCAAAAAAATAATGATACCAATCGAGCCAAGGAAGCACATAAGCCGACTTCGCAATCGATTGACATTAGTTTGCAAATAGATCACCTCAATTTTAGCAATTCAACTCTTTAAACCGACTATTAAAACAAATTAATACAATAAACCGGTATGCACTAAGATTATTTTCTTTATTGTATTAACAAATACCTTTTTTCCTTGTATTTATAATCTTTTTCGACATCATTCATTCCCTTTTCAAGAAACGTCATTGAAAAATTGAAACTTTTGTACATATTATGCTGACTGCTTAAATTTTATTTAATCCATTTTCTAAAAAATAGAAAAGTGAAGAAAACCTGTCTTTCCGTTGACTTTACAAGTTTAAAATTATATACTATATTTTGTGTAAAATAAGAAGTAGCCTTAGTGTACTTATGTCTGGCCTCATTTTGTTCCTCTTCTACGAGGTGTATCGTGTAACTCTTGGCTGCTGGAGCGAAGGTACATGAAAACAAAATGATCAACATTTAGTGCACACGGTCTTTATTTTATGCAACATTAAAAATAAAGGAGGTAAAGGTCCTATGGCACGATTCAGAGGGTCTTTATGGAAGAAATCTCGCCGTCTTGGTATTTCTTTAACAGGAACGGGTAAAGAACTTGCAAAGCGTCCTTATCCACCAGGGCAACATGGTGCGAGTCAACGTCGTAAAATTTCAGAATATGGTTTACAGCAACAGGAAAAACAAAAGTTACGTTACATGTACGGTTTAAACGAACGTCAATTCCGTAACTTATTCGATGAAGCAGGTAGAATGAGTGGAGTTCACGGTGAAAACTTCATGATTCTTTTAGAGTCTCGCTTAGATAACTTAGTCTACCGTCTTGGACTTGCTCGTACACGCCGTCAAGCACGTCAACTCGTAAACCATGGCCACATCACTGTCGATGGACAGCGAGTCGACATTCCATCTTACCGTGTACAGCCGAACCAAACAATCGGTGTTCGCGAGCGTTCCCGTGACTTACAAATTATTAAAGAATCTGTTGAAGAAAATAACTTTGTACCAGATTACTTAACCTTCGATGAAGACAAGTTAGAAGGAGTCTTTACTCGTTTACCTGAACGTTCAGAATTACCAGCTGAAATTGACGAATCATTAATCGTTGAGTTCTACTCACGTTAATATTTTCATTTCAACAAAAATCTCAAATCGTTACATACGACGATTTGAGATTTTTTATATCAATTTAATTCATTATTTATTATGTACTAGCAAGTCTAGTAGGTAATTTTAAAGTTAATAAAAACATATATTCTTAATCATTTTTCATTAATACGACAAAATCAGCTTGAAACACTTGCTCTTCCCTTTGATTGAATGTCGATAGACGTAACGTAAGAATACCAGTCTTATTTTGTTTTTCTTCTACATCTAATACAGTTCCAATACTATATATATCATCCCCAGGATACACTGGTTTTAAAAACTTAATATCATTAATTTCTAAACCAGCAATAAGATCCTCCCCGTACTTTCCTGTGTCGATCCATAAACTTAAAGACATCGCTAACGTATGAACCCCTGAAGCGATAATCCCTTTAAATCGCGTTTGTTTAGCCTTCTCCTCATTGATGTGTAAATATTGTGGATCATATTTCGTGGCAAATTCAATAATATGTTCTTTTGTAACTTCCATCGTATCTGTTTTATAAGTATCCCAAATTTTAAACTCACGCACTTTCAAGCTTGTCTCCTCCTAGTATATACTAGAGGGTCTTTACCCTAAGTATATTTACCTATAAGCGCCTGATCTACCGTATCATATTTTGTTACAAACGATGAAAATTACTACTTTTGCACAAAACTAATGACATATGTGATTATCCAAGCATTACAAACTAAAATAGAAGACGTGGTTTACAAGCGCCTTCTTTTTTTAATTCATTTAAATACTTTTGCGCTTCCTGAGCTTCCTTCGTTACATAATTATTTTTCCACCACGTCCAAAGAGCAACCCCAATCGTTGCAACACTTGAAGCATCTTCATATAATAATTCTTCACTTAACGGACTCAGACCTAGCACAAGAAGCACTTGGTTCAGTAATAAAATTAACAGAATAACTAAACGAATAATTGCTTGTGTCATTTCATCCCTCCTTTTGATCTTTAAATAATGTCTTAATTTGTTCTTCATGACGAATATTTTCGTATTTTAACAAACTAATTTCCTCGTTTAACAATTCCAATTGCCGATTCGTACTTTCCTCGAACCGTTTTAACGTGCTATTTAATGTATCGATTGCCCTTTGCAATGGGTCGATTACTATTTTTTTAAATAAAAAAATAACAATGCTACCTACGAAAGTTAATATAGAAATAATTAATGTAATAACTTGTAATGTTTATTGTAACTCCAATGGTATCACCCCGTCCTATTACTACTGTATGAGCGAGGGATTCATTTCGTAAGGTTAATAAAACTACTATATTCGTATAAAAATATCCGTATAATAAAGTGGTCTATACGTAATCAAATTATGTTTATTTTTTATTGACTTATCTCTACAAAGACTGTAAAGTATAATTAACAAATGTAATATATTTTTTACATTATGAAGAAGGGAAAGATTATGCCAAAAAAAAACCGAGAATTACGCAACAATTTATACGTTCTTCGTGCTGAAAGAAGATGGACACAAAAGTATGTAGCCGAGCAGCTCGGTGTCACACGACAAACGATTCATTCACTAGAAGCAAATAAATATAATCCATCCTTGAAATTAGCTTTTGATCTTGCGCTTTTATTCGAAAAACGTATCGATGAAATTTTTACCTATGAGGAGGTAGATTATGATGATTAACGTTCTTTATATTATTTCTTTTGCCCTTGCAATCATTGGAATGTCTATATATATAATATTTACAATTAGCGAGGGGAAAGATGAACGAGGACAAATGATTATTGCCCGTTCTTCACATATATCGATGATGTTCCTTAATCTAGTGTATGTGTTTTTTATTATTGTTGTAAGTTTTCTTGACGTGAAAGTTGAATGGTTAAGTTTATCGATTATCGCAAGTCTTTCTCTGATTATGTTTATCCAAGGAATATCAACAGCCTTTATTAAGCGAAACGTATAAATTTATAATTTTAAAAATGAATTTGGATAATAAGCCTTTAATAAATGGATAGACTGAAATTTTATATGTTGTAGAATCTCAGTCCATCCTTTTTTAGTCAAAAATATATTGTATTTATTTATAGCAACATCCCCTCTTACGTTTGTCACTATTAACTCTATTTGATTTACTTGTTCCTGAAAATTTAAAAAAATTTACTAACGCCCCTTCTCGCTACAAAAATTTTAAAGAAAACCTACCTAACATCTCCTCGTGCTGGTGAAGTTTTAGGGGTTTTGTTTATTGATCTACACGGCAAGGAATTCCGCTGGGTAAGATGACATATTGTCTTTATTTAGCTTACATGGCAAAGGTGTCCGTTGAGTAAGTTGAAACGTTTTTGTTCGTAGACTTACTCGTGGGAGGGCTCTATTGAGTAAGCTGAAACGTTTTGTTCGTAGACTTACTCATCAGAAGCCTCCACTGAGTAAGCTGAAACGTTTTTGTACGTAGACTTACTCATCAGAAGCCTCTACTGAGTAAGCTGAAACGTTTTTGTACGTAGACTTAC
>CALGOZ010000127.1 GCA_937960785.1 uncultured Pseudogracilibacillus sp. | reverse complement strand
AGTCTATGCACAAAAGCATCTCAACTTACACAGTGAAGCGCTCTACCGGGTAAGTGTATATACAAAAGGCTTCTGACCTCCCTAGTGGCGTCCTTCTTCAAGTAAATCAAGATAAAATAATATTCCATCCTACGTAGCAGATACCTGAGCTAGGTAAGTCAGTACATAAAACCTTGTAAATGCGAGAGCATAGATAAATTTATCGTAAAATTATAGGGACAGGAAGAATAATTCATATTAAGACGAGTAAACTTTTAATAATATACTGTTAAAATAAATCAACACATAACAAGCTTTCTAAAGAAAAAAGATGGACCAATCTTCGCAATCATAAAGAATTTCAGCCCATCAATTATTTTAGAAAAATTAGATTTTCTCTGCTTTTTCACGTTGTCGTTGTTTCATTGATAAATAAAAAACTCCCAAAACAAAAATTAACATAACGAGACTTACCATAACGATAAAAAACCAATTAATTCCTATATTTTCTTCGATCACAAAAATCTCTGCCGTTTCTCGATCTAAACCGATGTAAAACTCTCCCTTATTATTAGGTCGAATCGTATCATCATAAAAAAGTCCCCGTAATTGAACATCTCCCTCTAACTCATCTAAAGTAACATAACGAGATTGGCTATCGTTATTTATCGCAAAGTAAATAATCTCTCCTTCATATTCACGTTTAAACAGACTGAACCCTTCATCAACAGCTATTTCTTCCATTGTTCCGTGGGAAAGAGCCGGAAATCTTTTCTTAGCTGCACTTAGCCTTTCGAACACCTGTTTAAAATCAGGATCAGCACTTATAAAGTCGACTAATTGTTGATTCTCTGGAAAACCCGCACCATACATTGGTACTTCCGAACCCTGATATAATAAAGGCACACCAGGTGATGCATACATAAATAATAAGGCTAATTTCCAAGTCGTAATGGCGTTGCGCCCTCCTTCCGCTACTACTTGAGAAAAACGAGGGCTATTTTTATGATCGACGGTATAAATAACTTTATCACAAGGTAATTGAGCTAGGCTGTCGCTTAACTGTTTAACTGGAGTACCTACCTGGGCAAATACATCGACAATTTTAGTACGTAACGCTTCATTCGTCAGTGCATCGATTGTATCGACCTCACAATATGCATCTAGTGAATCGTCTTGTAATGAAGAAGCTAAAAGGAAAAATTCTGGATCCTTTTCTTTAATTGCTTTTGTTAATTGTTCGATAAAAACTAAGTCTGCTTGATCGACTGCATGGAGCATATAGCCATCGATTGCTAGCTCTTCCATCCAGTATAAAGCTACTTCTATTAAAAATTGTCTAACAGCTTCTTCTTCATGATTAAATTGCACGACTTCTTCCAGCCACTTTGTTGCATCTTTTTGTTCTAGCGTCACTTCTTTAAACCAATTTTCCTTCGATTTTTCTTCGACAAGGAGACTTGACTTCGCTACATAATTAGGAACAAATTCGATGAACACTTTCATTCCTCGGTCATGAGCTTCATCAATTAACTCCCGTAAATCTTCTATCGTTCCAAAAGTCTCTTCCACTTCATAAAAATCTTCAATCCAATAACCGTGATATCCTTTCGGAGCATTTTTCATCACTGGTGATAAAGATATTGCGGTGAACCCATAAGTTTGCAATGTATCTAACATCGCAGTAATTCCTTGGAAATCACCACCGTGGTAAGCATAAGGATCGTCGATATTAACCTCGTTATTTATAGCTTGTTCGTGATTGTTAAATCGGTCGATTAATATGTCATAAATTACTTCTTCACGAATCGAAGCTTCTGTATTAAATTTTACAGCATAAGTCATAGGTGTAAGCGATAACAATCCGAGCGTAAAAAGAATGAATGCTATTATTTTTTTTCTATTCATTTGACCCAACTCCAAAATAAATTTTAAAGAGGTTCGTAAAGCCTTTATTTCGATCATCGACTATACCGTTTTAAATTAAACGTTATTTCGAAAAAGATCTACTAACTTTACGAACCTCTTCTACTACTTACAACAACCTTTTACGGCAATACACCTAAAGGCAATACACCGAAACCTAAAATAATTGCAACAAGAACGACGATAACGAACTGAATCCACCACGATCCTGTTGGCAATTGCTTACGGGTGCGAACTGTAATCATTTCCATTGCGACGATTGCCCAAAATCCAGCAATCACTTTAATGAATAGTAAAGCCGGTTTTTCGTTGTAGGAAAAGAAAAGCGAAATACCCGAGAATAAAATGACTAAATAAAATAGTCGCAAAAACATATGAAGCATTTTACCACGGCTTCCCTTTTGCTGACGATAATAGTTACTTACAACGAAAAGCAAAATAATCGCAATGACCCAACCGGTTATATGTAAATGTGCCAAATAAATTGCTCCTCTCCTATATTTGGTTATTTTTTTAAACAATAATTATTATAACATAAGAATTTTAACAAAACCATTAACTAATATAGACAGAACTTGACTAATTTAGTAATGTTATAATAAAAGAAGAACGGAGGGATCTTATGCAACAGACTAGTAAACAAATTATTGCACAAACAGAAAAATACGGTGCACGCAACTATTTACCCTTACCGATTGTAATCCATGAAGCAGAAGGTGTATGGGTAAAAGATCCAGAAGGCAATCGTTATATGGACTTTCTTAGCGCCTATTCAGCTGTAAACCAAGGCCACCGTCATCCGAAAATAATCGAAGCATTACAAAAGCAGGCAGACAAAGTGACGCTTACTTCTAGGGCTTTTCATAACGATCAACTCGGTCCTTGGTATGAAAAAGTTTGCCAATTAGTAGGTAAAGATATGGTGTTACCAATGAATACCGGTGCAGAAGCTGTCGAAACCGCAATCAAAACCGCCCGTCGTTGGGCTTATGACGTTAAAGGTGTTGAACCAGGTAAAGCTGAAATTATCGCCTGTGAAGGTAATTTCCACGGTAGAACTATGACCGCTATTTCTCTATCATCGGAAAAAGAATATCAACGAGGCTTCGAGCCGTTACTCCCTGGAATAAAAGTGATTCCTTATGGCGATATCGAAGCGTTAAAAAAGGCAATTACAGAAAATACCGCCGGACTAATCCTTGAGCCAATTCAAGGAGAGGCAGGTATTATCGTACCACCAGAAGGTTTCCTAAAAGAAGCCTACGAAGTATGTAAAGAACAAAATGTTCTCTTTATCGCTGATGAAATTCAAGCTGGCCTAGGAAGAAGTGGAAAAATGCTCGCATCAGATTGGGAAGATGTCGAACCAGATATTATTATTTTAGGAAAAGCTTTAGGTGGCGGTGTATTTCCTATTTCTTGTGTCGTTGCGAACGAAGATATTCTCGGTGTATTTAATCCCGGCTCTCATGGGTCGACATTCGGTGGAAATCCATTAGCCGCTGCGGTATCAATTGCGGCTCTCGATGTCATTGTTGAGGAAAACTTAGCCGAACGCTCATTAGAATTAGGTGAATACTTACAAGGAGAACTGAAAAAAATTAATAATCCTATAATAAAAGAAGTTCGAGGAAAAGGCTTGTTTATCGGAATGGAACTAACAGAGTCAGCTCGACCATACTGCGAAGCGTTAATGGAGGAAGGTTTGTTATGTAAGGAAACTCACGACAATGTAATTCGCTTTGCTCCTCCGTTAATTATAACGAAAGAAGAAATAGACTGGGCTCTCGAGCGAATTTATAAAATTTTACATGTTGAGTAAAAAGAGTATTCGATCAAACCTAGTAATGAAATAACGGTGTTCAGTTAAGACTTGAACTGCCCCCTGTCAAGTAGACAGGTAAATAAACAAAAGATTTCAGTAGAAAT
>CALGOZ010000126.1 GCA_937960785.1 uncultured Pseudogracilibacillus sp. | reverse complement strand
AGGAGTGATTATTATGGATAAAAAACAATTAGAGGCGAAGTTGGCAGAATTAAAGTCCGACTATGTCCGGATTCAAGGAGATTTGGAAAAGGTCGTTTCCGTCGGTGGCCAAGAACAACCTCCCGAGCGTGAATTAATTCGCCTAGAAAAAGAAATCGCTGAAATAAACGAACAGCTCGAAAAGCTTAGTCAACAAGAGTAATTTTCATCGAAAAAAACGGATTGAAGGAGCACGGTACGTTTCCGTGGTTGATCTTCAATCCGTTTTCTTTTTGAAATAGATTAGTTTTATATAAATTGTTCTGCACTTATTTTCCTATACCTTTTCCATTTACTTTGTCATCTATTTTCATCGGAGTTAGGCTGACGATCTTATCACCAATTTGTGGGTACACTTTCATATCTGTTGCGTAAAAATAAATTTGTCCCGTCGGTTTTATAAAGTATAAATTAATTGCTTCATCGGACTTTGTCTTCCGATAATCTTCATACGTAAACTGTTCGGATAAAGTCGTTACCGTATGTGTATAACCGGAGTTAATTTTTTGCACGAAGTCATAAAGCGTAATCGTCTCCCTACATAAAGAACGTCCACCAATTTTAGCAGCTATTGTTTCGTTTTCTCCGTGCTCCGGGTCAACTTTAAAGACGTTCATTCGTCCGTATTCCGGTAAAAACGCTGTACAAATTAACGAGTTATACGAATAGGAAACCGTCGCTGCAATAATGACATCGTACGGAATTGTATCGAGATTGTATTCCGTTTGTTCGGATAAAATTTCCCCATAATGGTACGGTACCCCGGCCTGACGGGCATAGCGTAAATTGCGCCATGAGTTATCGACAATGAGTACTGGGCTATTTACCTTTTGTAACGATTGGGCTAATTCGACGGTGAACTTATTACTTCCGACGATAAGAACTCCTTCATTACCTTCTAACGATAAGTTAAGCCTCTTCGCTAAGGGCCCTAGCGTAAAACCGTGGGCGACAACGGTAAAGAAGACAAGCCCGAAGGTTAAGGTCGTTAGCATTTTTGCATCTTCATAACCAGCATCGAGTAGAATACTTGCAAAATAACTCGATACCGTTAAGGCGACAATTCCCCGTGGCGCAATCCAACCAATTAGCGCCCGCTCTTGTAATGATAGCCCCGCATTAATCGTTGAAATAAAGATCGATAGCGGTCGGACGATGAACATCATCAACAATACGTATCCGATAATGTTCGGTTGGAAAATTTCAATAATCGTCTCCATCTCAAGGGATGCAGCTAACATTATAAAGATTGCTGAAATAAGTAAGACGGATAAATTTTCCTTAAAGTGACGAAAATCGTGTAATGAACTAATTCCGATATTTGCAAGTGTCATCCCTAGCGCTGTAACGGCTAGCAATCCCGTACCTTGAATGATTTCATCCGGAATTGCAAAAATTAAAATAACAAAACTAAAGACAATCGGTGACTTTAGGAATTCTGGTACTCTACCACCTTCAAATAACCAGCCGATAAAATGCCCTCCCGCCCAACCGAGCACGACGGCAATTGCTGCAATAAAGAAGAAAAAGAGTAAATCGGTAACACTTTTTGTTTCAACTGTAAAAACGGTAATAATTTCAAACGCAAAAACTGCCAATAGCACACCTAACGGGTCAACGACAATCCCTTCCCACTTTAATACGGTCGCTACCCGAGGCTTTAACTTCGATTGACGTAAAAGGGGCATAATAACTGTCGGCCCAGTAACGACGAAAAGTCCACCAATGACAAAAGCGACTTCCCAGGAAAGCCCTGCCATATAATGAGCTGTAAGCGAACCTAAAATCCAAGCGATAAATGCCCCGACCGTCGCTATTCGGAAAATAGGTCGCCCAACCCCTTGCACTTCTTTCCGATTTAAATCTAAACTACCCTCAAATAAAATAATCGCAACAGCTACGGAAATGACCGGACGATATAAATCGCCGAAACTTTCTTCCGGATTCATTATCCCAAGAAACGGTCCGACGATTAGTCCAGCAATCGACATAACGACGATTGCAGGCATATTAAATTTCCAGGCGAGCCACTGCGAACCGATGCCTAACACACCGATTAACATAATAATAAACAACATTGACAATTCAAACTGTTCCATTGGATAAATAGCCACCTTTAACCCGCTATTTTTTGCTTCCTCTTAAAAGGTATAAGTGTCATTTTATAATTGTATGCCGAAATTGTAAAGTTAAAATTAGTAATTTCGTAAATTTTTTTATGTAAAGTATTTGCTAAAGCGGATCATTAAGGAAAAAAGATTAAAACTTAATCTGAAACCTTCAAACATTAGACTAGTTAGTCGGTTATCGAGTGTCGCCTTAAGGAGTGGTATGAGTTTACTTTTTATAGTTGACCAAGCTAAGAAATTTAGCATTTTTTATAGTTACCTAAGCTAAATTTTAAGGGAAGTTTTTATCGCTTGGTGGAGTAGTTTTTAAAGGAGGATAACTTTTATAATTTTGTAAAAGAAGCCTAGTTTAAAGCAGTTAAAAGTTTTAAGACGGATTGATATTTTTGCGAACTTAATTTTCGGGGAAAAATAAACTTGCAATTTTTCCTGAAATAGTCTCTACAGAACAAGTTATAGTCTATCAAAGTCGTTCTAAGGAAAAGGAGTTCTTAAGTCGATTGTGTATTCATGATAAAAAAAGTTTTATTATAAATTGGGCTTCATTTTGGAAAGTTTGTAACTAAAATACGCAAAGAGCTGGTTGTTTTAGGTAGCCTTTTTCGAGCAAACAATTTGCTGTATATAGAAAATTTA
>CALGOZ010000125.1 GCA_937960785.1 uncultured Pseudogracilibacillus sp. | reverse complement strand
AACCGCGCTGTATACAGATTTGCCAAAAATTAAATCCCGTTTACAGCAAACAACCCACATTCAATTAAAAAAGAAAACTCCCGTCATTGCGACAGGAGTTTCCCCTTTAAATTTCCAATTATTCACTTACTGGAACGACAGCACCTTCGTATTTTTCTAAAATAAATTCTTGAATTGGCTCAGAGCGTAATACTTCAACTAAACGGTTCAAGACTTCGTTATCTTTGTCTTCTTCACGGACAGCGATGACGTTCACGTATGGTGAGTCGTCCTCTTCAATAAAAAGTGCGTCCGTCTGTGGATCTAAACCGGCTTGAATAGCGAAGTTCGTATTAATTACGACTAAGACATCTTCTTCCGCTTCATAAATCTCTGGTAAAAATGCTGGTTCATAATCTGGTGAGAACTTTAAGTTTTTCGGGTTATCAACAATATCATCAAGTTGCGCACTGTCGACATCGACTTCTTCATCGAGGGTAATTAGCCCTTTTTGAGCAAAAAGATTAAGAATACGACCGTGGTCAGCGACAGAGTTACTTAAAATTACTTCTGTGCCGTCCTCGATATCATCGATACTTTCGATTCCTTTAGAATAAGCTCCCATCGGTTCGATATGAATTCCACCGATATGTGTTAATTCGTAACCAGTATCTTCAACTGTTTGTTCTAAGTATGGAATGTGCTGAAAGTAATTCGCATCGAGGGTTCCATTTGCTAAATCATCGTTCGGTAAAACATATTCTTCATACTGTTCAATTTCTAAAATAATTCCTTCCTCTTCTAAAAGTGGCTTAGCCTCTTCTAACACTTCAGCATGAGGGACACTTGTTGCCCCTACTTTAATTGTTACTTCTTCGTCTGTCCCTTCTGTCTCCGCTCCACTATCTGTCGCTGTATCATTTCCACCACATGCTACTAAAGCTAGAATAAATACTGCTGATAAAACTAACAATAAAAATCTTCTCATTTTCCTTCTCCTTTAAAATGATTTTGTTCTAATCTTAAGTAAATAAAATTCACACATATTTATCGCTTATCAAGTTTCTTCGATAAGTAATCCCCAATAAACTGAAATAAAAACACAATCGCTACAATAATAACAGTACTCACGAGAACGACATCAAACGCACGACGTTGGAAACCTGCATAATAGGCATAACTTCCAAGACCACCTGCACCGATTGCTCCAGCCATCGCTGTATAACCAATTAAAGCAATTGCTGTGACGGTAATTCCAGATACTAAGGCCGGAAGAGATTCCGGTAACAATACTTTAAAAATAATTGTGCGTAGATTCGCTCCCATCGACTGCGCTGCTTCGATCACCCCTTTATCGATTTCTTTTAAGGCAATTTCAACTAATCGCCCGTAAAATGGAGCTGCCCCAATGATTAACGCTGGTAAAGCTGCGTTAGGTCCCCGAATTGTGCCAACGATAAATTGAGTGACTGGGAACAGGAGCAAAATTAATATAATAAACGGAATTGCTCGAAAGACATTCACAAAAGCTGCAGTAATAAAATTAATGACCTTATTTTCTAACAATCCGTCTTTATCCGTTAAAAAAAGTAATAAACCAAGTAAAATCCCTAACACGAAGGTTGCAGCTAAAGATATTAACGTCATATAAAAGGTTTCATATGTTGCTTCTAATAATTTCTGTACATCGATACTCGCTATATCAAGTGTCATCGCGAATTACCTCCACTTCTACAGAGGCATCTTTCATATAATTTTCCGCCTTTGTAATTTGTTCATCGTCGCCTTTTATTTGTACAGTTAAAATACCGAGTAAGCCACTTTGGGTTTGTGTGATCTTCCCATCAATTATATTAATGTCGACGGGGAGTTTCTTTGAAATATCACTAATTAACGATTCGTTGGCTGCCGACCCCGTGAAATGAAGCCGTAACACCTTTCCTTCCCGAGTGACATGGGTTAATGTTTCATCTAAACTATCGCCGGCTTCTGGATTTTCGGTTAATTGAGCAACGAAATTGCGCGTCACTTCCTGTTTTGGATTTGTAAATACATCAATGACATCACCGTGTTCGACAATTTTCCCACTCTCCATTACGGCCACTCGGTCACAAATTTTCCGAATTACGTGCATCTCATGAGTAATAACGATAATCGTAATACCTAACTTTTTGTTAATATCAAGAAGTAAATCTAATATCGAATTCGTCGTCTCTGGATCAAGGGCCGATGTCGCTTCATCCGATAATAAAACTTGCGGATTATTCGCTAGAGCACGAGCAATCCCGACCCGTTGCTTTTGTCCACCACTTAACTGGGAGGGATAGGCTTTTTCTCTGCCGGTTAATCCGACAAGATCGATCAATTCTTGTACGCGTTGTTCTCGCTCTTCCTTTGGTACACCAGCAATTTCTAGAGGAAAGGCGATATTTTCTTCCGTCGTTCGCGACCAAAGTAAATTAAAATGTTGGAAGATCATCCCAATATTTTGTCGCGCTTCCCTTAATTCCCGCCCTCGTAAACTTGTAACCTCGCGATCGTTAATGACAACTTTTCCTTCAGTCGGTTCTTCCAATCGGTTAATCATACGGACAAACGTACTTTTCCCCGCTCCGCTATAACCGATGACACCGAAGATCTCACCTTTTTCTATTTCAATTGACAAGGAATCAACAGCAGTAATGCTTCGCTTTCCTTGGGTAAATACTTTTTTCAAATTTTTAATGGAAATCAATCGTGCTCCTCCTTGCGTACTTATCGTTAACTATAAATGGATCCTTTAAAGTCGGGCTAGTCTTATATCTTAACGCCGTCGTTATCCTTGTGATCTCTTTTTTCGCTCGCAATAAAAAATGTCTTTCTATTCATAGAGAACAGAAAGACATTGATATGTATCTTTACGTTCTCTCATTTCTCAAAGCACTACGCTTTGCAGGATTTAGCACCTTTCACCTTTACTTTGATGAAGGTTGCCGCGAGTTCATAGGGCCCGTCCCTCCGTCGCTCTTAATAAGAGTGTTATTACATATTTAATTTTAGTTATTAAATTTTGCTCTTTTGATTATAAGTTGTATATTATCATGCTCATTTTTAAAAGTCAATAAAATAGAATCATGACGGAATTGTTGCAGTTTTTTAAACATTCCATTAAGTGTGATAAATAATTTTAAATTATGTTATACTATATAATAAGCATATTCGTCATGATTCTACTTGCCGAGGTAAAAGGAAGAGATACGATCACCGTTTATCATTTATGAATAGGTCGACAGAATCTTAACGATATGCCTTACTTAGAGTTATTAGAACTGTACCTTTCGTAACAAAGAAATTTTCTAAAAGGAAGGGGATTTATATGGCACGAGAAAACAGACCTCGCATTGATATTGATCGTGAAAAGGAAATGCGTACTGAAGAAATTTCGCAAATGATTGACGAAGGTGGTCTCGGAACACGCACGACCCATTATGAAATTGTAAAAGATGCTTCAACAAAAAAGGGTGTGAAAACGAAAACTGGAGTCGCGTTAAATAAATTAGTCGCAAACCTTGGGGTATTTTACGTAAAGTTGCATCAATACCATTGGTACGTGACAGGTTCAGATTTCTTCACTTTACATGAGAAGTTTGAAGAGCTTTATAATGATGTGAGTGAACACTTTGACGCTTTTGCAGAGCGAATGATTGCAAAAGGTGAAAAGCCAAGTTCGACCTTACAGGAATTTTTGGAATATGCCGTAATTGAGGAAAAGCCCTACGATGAACCTATATCCAGTGAACAAATGGTTGGCAACCTTATTAACGATTATGACAAATTAAAGCGAGTCGCTAAAGCTGGAATCACTGTAGCCGGTGAAGAAGGTGACGATGTAACAGAGGATATGTTAATCGGCTATGTCGAGCAAATCGACTTACACATTTGGATGTTACGTGCCTTTTTAAATAAATAAGCTCTATACCATTCAGTAAGATGGATACAGTTTTTCAACAAGTTCACAAGCAGTTTAACGAATCACTTTAATAAGGTGATTCGTTTTTTTAGTTATATATTAGTATCTGCTCCTAATCCCACATATTAAAACTGTTTATTTTATCAAGAAATAACGGTACAATAATACGTAATTATCGACTGTATCCTCGCATTTATGCCTTTATAAAAGTTCTACTATCGATTTTGTTTTTAAAAAGATAGTTTCATGTAAAGAAAATTAGTAGGAGGTAGAGCGATGAATAAAGATGAGAAAAACTTTGTTGAAGTGTGGGAAGACCACGTTAAGGTGCGCGATCTCCTTATTGCGATGGTATTATGTATCTCTTTGTCCCTAGGTGGATATATTCTCGCACCAGGTGATGCGCCCCAACCGCTTATTTTTGGTTTAACTGGAGGTGTCATCGGCTTTATCCTTAGTAGTTTTATCATAAAGCCGAAACGTAACGTAATCGAAGTGGATGAGGAGGAAATGTAAAATGGATGGGATAATTTTATTACAAATGATCCTAGCCGGAATTGGTGGCGCAGTTTTATATACCTTAATCGGAATTGCTCCTGGTACCGATGAGACAGCTGTTCTTGCTCCGGTTACAATTGCGCTTGCCCTAGCTGGAGTATCGCCTTTTGTTATTGTTACATTTTTTATGTCCGCTATTGTTGCGAAGAAATTAACCGACTCGATTCCCGTTGCTGTAGCAGGGATTCCCGGTGGTGTAATGGCTGCACCGATGGTTGAGCATGCAATGGTTTTAAAAGCTCATGGATTACCTGATGTAAGTATTCGCAAGATGGCTTCGGGTTCTGTAATTGGTACACTCGTTTCGATTCCGGTAAGTTTTGTGATTGCAAATATTATTTTAAAGTATGCGGATGTCATTAGTGAGTATGCAGGTTTAATTTTTTTCTTGGGAGCAGTTTTTCTTGCACTAATGTCACAAAACAAACTGCTGTCCTTACTGATCATTCTTCCTTTTGCGATTTTAATCCAGGGATTACGCCATCTATATTGGGGACTGGAGATTGTACCAGAAGATACGACGATTTTCGTGTCGTTTTTCCTCGGAATTACGATTGGACCGATTGTGATTACGTTGTTCGATTTATTAAATAAAGATGCCCGGAAGCGTCTACCACAACTAGGGGAAAAGGAAGTACTCATTCGTAAGCAAGAACGAGTAAAGGGGTTCCCGAATCCTTTCCGTATATTGACGAGGAAGGAAAGTTCATCAGCTGCTATTGGTAGTGTCATAGGTTCATTGACTTTTTTCTTAACGCCAGTTGGGATGACGGTTTTTATTGGTGAACTTTTAACAAGGCATATTAAAGACCCGATAAAACGTGCCTCCCGAGCAATCTCGACGATGGATGCGTTAACGAATGCGACTTATATTTCCGGCACTTTAATTCCATTAATTGCAATCGGATTGCCTTTGTCACCGATGGCTATTGGACCGGCTGCTGGCTTGTTCAATGCACCGCCAGTATTTACACCGGAGCATAATATCCACCATATTTTATCGATGAATGAAATTATGTTTGCCACGATAATCGGAGCAGTTATCGCACTTTTTATTACTTTTTTTGTAACGATTAAATATTCGAATGAAATTTGTGCTTTTGTATTTAAATATATTCCACACGAGGCTTTGATTGGATTGTTTGCAGGACTCGTTGTAATGCTCGCCTATATGGACGGTAGTTGGTTGAATATTTTTGGGACATTTTTAATCGCTTTAGTCGCTGGTTTCTTATTCCGAAATGGTGTGAATTACGGTGTGATGTTTATGGTTTTATATGCAGCGCCATGGATTTTAAGTAAGTTTTGATTTTGTGCATCGCTTAGGCTTCAGTTTCCATTTCGAAATGACTTTGCGATGGAGTGCTAGCCCATATACTAGCCAAGCCTTTGTTTTTTGTTATGGAATAGTGTGATTACTGTGACAAATATGCGCTGGATGTTACATTGGCTTCAATTTCTATTCCAAAATGTATGAATTACGGTGACCTGTCGCATCGGAATTATAATCCGAATCCTCAGTTTTCATTCGAAAATAGTGTGAATTACAATGTAGGTTTGTGGACCTTGCGATGCACCAAGGGGGTAAGCCCAAGTGGATAAAAGCTTTTTCAGGTGTCTTATTTAAGGAAAAACATCTGCATTTCGTTATTAGGAATTTTCGAACATTGACTAGTGGATCATATAAAAAGATTAATCAAAAAGCTGGCATTCTTCTTGGATTTATACCCTTTTATAGTTGTTTTCGGTTAATAGTTAAATTACTGTAAATAGAATTTGAGTTTTACTAATTTTGTTTACAGCAGAACAGCTTGCTGTATACAGAATTCTA
>CALGOZ010000124.1 GCA_937960785.1 uncultured Pseudogracilibacillus sp. | reverse complement strand
TAACAAGCGACTAACTAAAAATAAAGATGCCGATAAAATTGTCGGCATCTTTTTTTATGTCATTTTAAATTACACTTGTCAATCATTTTTAAAATTGTTTAAAGACGACAAAGATATAAAAGTTCATTATAATATAACAGTGTACAATATGTATTAGTATAAATTAGTTTTCACATCATAAAATGATACATACATTATGTATGCAACTATTAAGATTGCAAATTAAAGAGAGGGACGCAAGATGAAAGAGAAGCGTATCACCTTTACCGGTGGGGGAACGGCGGGTCATGTAATTGTGAATTTAGCGCTTATTCCATACTTTTTAGAAAAAGGATGGAAAGTCGATTATATCGGGTCGTATGAAGGGATTGAACGGGATTTAATCCGTGAAATTGAAGGGGTAACTTATTACCCGATTGCAACAGGTAAATTACGACGTTATATGTCGAAGGAAAACTTTAAAGATCCTTTCCGAGTGATAAAAGGAATTATGCAATCGTGGAATATCATTAGAAAGACAAAACCGAATGTAATCTTTTCAAAGGGGGGGTTTGTATCTGTTCCTGTCGTCGTTGCCGCTCGTTTTCTCCGAGTACCGACGATTATTCATGAATCAGATTTAACCCCCGGCTTAGCTAATCGTCTAGCTGCACCTTTTGCGAAGCAGATGTTAACGACCTTTCCAGAGACGGTAAACTACGTAAAGAAGAAGAATGTCCGTTATGTCGGTCCGATTATTCGTGAGGAACTTTTTAAAGGGAAAAAATCAATTGGTGATCGTTTAACGAAGTTTCCAGACGAAAAACCTGTTCTTTTAATTATGGGTGGAAGTAGTGGTTCACAAAAGATTAATGAAGCGATTCGCCTCCTTTTGCCAAAACTTTTAACCAACTATAATATTATTCATATTTGTGGTGAAGGAAATATTGATGAGACAATTACAAAACAAGGATATAGTCAATTTGAATATGTAAAAGATGAATTAAAGGATCTTTTTGCCATTACTGATTTCGTTATTTCACGAGCTGGAGCAAATGCAATTTTCGAACTATTGGCCCTACAATTGCCGATGCTTTTAATTCCTTTATCTTTAGGAGCAAGTCGAGGGGATCAAATCGATAATGCAGCTTCCTTTCAAGAGAAGGGTATTGCCCACGTTTTACAGGAAGAAAATTTATCTGAGGAAAGCTTGCTTAAAGCAATCAACGAACTCAGCAAAAATAAGACAACTTTAAAAGAAAATATGGCAAAGTTTAATAGTCGCGCCTCCCGTGATGAGGTAATCAAATTGATTAAAGAAATTGCTAAATAAATTAAACGGGAAAATCAGAATAAAATTTTTAAATAGAAATGAACTGTAATTCTCTATAAATTGAGGATTCAGTTCATTTTTTTATACAAATCGGTTAGTCACTGAATTTTGTATGATTTATGAAGTAGGTAGCGAAACCTTACTTATATTGCTAAACTCAAGTGATAATTTTTCCAAACTGTTTTGTTAAACATATGAATATAGAATGTTAAATAATTCCTTTTATAAGTGTCTAATGTAGGAACCCGGCCTAAAGTTTTTAAAAAACTCCTTCTGTGAATTCGTGAAACGATTAATATTTTGTCAAGTTTCTCCTTTTATAGTTTGCAGTATTCCACTTATTTTATTTAGTTAGAATAGACGGAAAATAGCAAAGAGTCTATTAAATCTGGAGTATTCGTTACATATTTTAGTCTAAATGAAAGATTGCGTATCAAATCCCAAAATAAGCCTGTAACGGTTTACATAATATATATAGTTTGTTACTATGTACACTGTACAAGGCTAAAGTGTATAAACTTTGAAATACACAACTTAATATTTATGGGAGGATTTTTAGTAGTGAAGAAACGTTTAAGTCTCATTTTCATCTCACTTTTAATTGTAGTATTAGCTGCATGTGGTGATGATGGAGGTGACAATTCTTCAGTAGAGGGTATTGATGAAATTATCTTTGCCGACGCTGGTTGGGATAGTATGCGTGTTCATAATACAATTGCTCAAACAATTATTGAAAAAGGTTATGGTTATGACACAGACGTAATCTCAGGTTCAACGGCAACGACTTTCCAAGGATTACGTACAGCTGATATTAATGTGTACATGGAAGCGTGGACAGATAATATTAAGGAAGTATATGAAGAGGCACTTAAAGAAGGAGATGTAGTGGAGCTATCGGTTAACTTTGACGATAATGAGCAAGGTTTATACGTTCCGGCTTATGTCATTGAAGGGGATGAGGAACGGGATATCGAACCGTTAGCACCGGATTTACGTACAGTAGAGGATTTGAAGAAATATCCAGAAATTTTTAAAGACCCAGAGGACCCTTCAAAAGGTCGTATCATAAACGCACCGAGTGGTTGGGAAGTAAATAATTATATTAATAAAAAATTCGACACATACGAGTTAGATCAAGAGTTTAATAACTTTATGCCTGGTTCGGACTCAGCAATCGTTGCTTCTTTAGTCGATGCGTACAACAAAGGTGAAGGTTGGGTCGGCTATTACTGGTCTCCAACATCAGTAACTGCTCAGTATGATTTAATTTTATTAGAAGAAGATCCGTATGATGAAGAACTTTGGAATGAATCAGCTGGGACAGAATTTCCACCGAATGATGTAACGATTGTAGTTCATAAAGATCTACCTGATCAAGCACCAGATGTAGTTGAGTTTCTATCGAACTATGAAAC
>CALGOZ010000123.1 GCA_937960785.1 uncultured Pseudogracilibacillus sp. | reverse complement strand
GAAGTACTTTTGTCTATAGACTTACTCGGTAGGGCGCTCCACTGTGTAAGCTGAAATGCTTTTGTGTATATACTTACTCGGTAGGGCGTTCCATTGTGTAAGCTGAAGTACTTTTGTCTATAGACTTACTCGGTAGGGCGCTCCACTGTGTAAGCTGAAGTACTTTTGTCTATAGACTTACTCGGTGGAGCGCTCTGCTGTGTAAGCTGAAGTACTTTTGTCTATAGACTTACTCGGTGGAAGCCTCCACTAGGAAAGTTGAGGCCTTATTTTTCACTAACTTCCTCGGCAGGGCGCTTCACTGATTAAGATGAAGCGATTTTGCACGTGAACTTCCTTGGAAAAGGCCTCCACCGAGTAAGCTGTGAAGGTTTAGCTTATGCACTTACTCGACAGAAGCCCTTGCTATGTAGGTCTAAACAAATATTTCACCTAACTTACTCGGAAAAAGGAGCCGTTAAGTAAGTTAAAACACCTTTATACATAGACTTACTCAACAAGAGCTTTCGCTAAGTAAGTCGCAGTAGTTTTTTTAAAAAACTTATCCAGATGGAAAATGGTGCAGGATTTAAAACCCTTATAGAATACAGAAATGACACGAAAAATTTACATCCTCAAATAGCCACAAAAAAGGTGCTCAGTTTAACAGAACACCCTTTTTTAATTTATTCAGTTTTGCCCAACCTTCCTTTGAATGCTTTAAAGGTTCAAATTTTACACAAGTTTATTTGCTGACATTTTAATTTCTTTTCTTTTTTCATAAATGTTTTCGACGATTACTTTACCGACTGCATAGCCAGGAACCGCAAGTAAAATGCCGAAAAATCCAGCAATTTTCCCCGCTGCTAAAAGGATTGTAATAATCGTAAGTGGGTGAATTTTCAGCGTTTTACCCATAATGTTCGGAGTAATTAAATTCGCATCGATTTGATTTGCAATTAATGTAATTAACGATACCCAGATGACCATCATCGGATCTTGAATCACACCGATAATTAATGCCGGGATAAAAGCAATCCAAGGACCGATAAACGGAATGATATTCATAAAAAAGGCAAAGACTGCTAAAAGTAAAGCGAAGTTTAGCCCCATCACTAAATATCCGATATATAGCATCGTAGCTAAGATAAAGCTAATTAATAACTGACCTTGAATATATAGACGTAATACTTCATCGATATCTTTTAATGTCTTTTCGATCCACTTTTTCGTTTCGCCGGAGAACACACGCGTAACCGCTGGGACGAACTTTTCGTGATCCTTTAACATAAAAAACAAAAAGAACGGTGATAAAATAGCGACAACCACACCTTGGAATGTACCTGAAATAACAGATTGTGAGAACTGTACGGCAATTTTACCAAACTCAACGGAGAAAGATTTCACTGATTCAATTGCTTTGTTAACCTCTGCTTTCGCCCAGTCAGGTAAGTCTCCGAGGCGATCCATTAACTGTAGTGCCAACATTTCCCCTTCAGCAGCAAGAGCCGGGATATTTTTAAATAAGTGTGTAATTTGTTCAAAGATCGGTGGCCCAACAATCGATAAGCCAATCCAAATCCCCGCAATAAGCAATAAAAAGATAATGACGATGCTACCCCACCGTGGCACTTTATACTTTTCTAGAAAAGTTTGAATCGGTACAGTTATGTAGAATAAAACTCCTCCAATTAAGAGAGGGATAAAAATTGTTTTAATAATCACCAAAATAGGTTGGAAAAGCCAATTTACCTCAACGAAAAACTTAATAATGAGTAAACTTAATAAAATGGCAACCCCTACTTGGAACCATCGTTTTCTAGTCAACGAGCGAAACCCTCCCTTCAAAGATTGTAAACGTTATAAGTATTACCTATTATACCACAATTTAATAGGGTTGAATCATTGAAAAGGTAATGAACTCATCATTTGTACGAGCATATCATACGTATAGTAATAGCAAAGCTTTCAATGACTCTATTAAAATTAGCAACACGTAGATAACTGCTCGAAGTATGACAAAGGAAAAGAGGAATTAAAATGAGACGACTCTATTATATCGGGCTTTGGTTCGTAGGCTTTACTATTCTACTTTTTATGATTTTTAATTCATCTAAATTAAAAAGCGTCTTTATGACTGTCGAACAACTTCCTTTGGCTGGCCATGTAATTGTCCTTGACCCTGGTCATGGCGGGCAAGATGGAGGTGCTGTTGCAAAGGATAAAGAACGTACTGAAGAAAAAGAAATTACATTAGAAATAGCAAAAATGTTACGGATTTATTTAGAACAAGCAGGAGCAATCGTCTATTTAACCCGAGAAACGGATACCGATTTAGCTGATCCAGAAATGCGTGGCTTTTCTAATCGAAAATCCCAAGATATTCGTAGGCGACTTCAGTTTATTCATGATTCGGAGGCGGATTTTTTCTTATCGATCCATTTAAATGCGCTACCTTCCTCCCGTTGGCGTGGAGCCCAGACTTTTTTCTATCCAAGCTTTGAACAAAATAAACAACTAGCAACGACAATCCAAGATGAAATTATTCGTCAACTAGAAAACACGACGCGAGTACCTTTGCAATTAAACAATATATATTTACTAAAGTATGCCAAAGTTCCGGGTGCATTGGTAGAGCTTGGTTTTCTCTCAAATCCGGAAGAACGGGAACTTTTAAAGCAACGAACATATCAACAACAATTAGCAGCGAGCATGTATCAAGGTATATTGCGATATGTGGAAGACCCGTATGCTGAAGAGGACGAATCGTGACGGTGCTTACCGATGGGTGAAAGGTAATCCGAAGCGTGGAACAATGTAAAATAAAGCGATTTCGTTTATAATAGTTGATGTTAGGTTTTTTGTGATTCAAATCACTTAGCATCGAGCCGATTTATGTTATACTTACAGTAAATCGTAGCGAAATATTTTCTACCAAAGGGATGGTGCTTATTCATGCTTACGAAAGAAGCAGTTATTACGTTACTTAATCCTGTAAAAGATCCGTTTTTACAAACGCCTTTTGAAAAGACAGGTGGAATTATAGAGGTTAAAGTTAATGAAGAAAAACGTCACGTCAGCGTTAAGCTAGCAATTGGTCAGCCGAATTCCGCAGAACAAATGGATTTACAACAAGAAATCGTTGCGATACTAAAGCGAAATGGTGCACGAACTGTCGGTTTACGTTTTGAACAGCTTCCTGAAGATGTAATTGAAAAATATCAACCAACAGCTGAAGAAGATACATCTATTTTAGGAAGAGAAAAACAACCGCATTACATTGCGATTGCTAGTGGTAAAGGTGGCGTTGGAAAATCTACAGTCACCGTTAACTTAGCAGTAGCTTTAATGCGTTTAGGTAAAAAGGTTGGTATCGTCGATGCGGATATTTACGGATTTAGTGTGCCAGATATGATGGGAATTGAAGACCGCCCAGTCGTTCGCGGAGACGCAATTTACCCACCGGAGCGTTTTGGCGTAAAAGTAATATCGATGGGCTTTTTTGTTGAAGATAACTCGCCGATTATTTGGCGTGGACCAATGCTTGGTAAAATGTTAAACAACTTCCTAAAAGAAGTAGAGTGGGGCGACCTCGATTACTTACTACTCGACTTACCACCAGGTACAGGAGATATCGCTTTAGATGTCCATGACTTATTACCGTCCTGTAACGAAATTATTGTGACAACCCCACACCCAACAGCTGCCTTCGTTGCAGCCCGAGCTGGACAAATGGCCTTACGTACGAACCATAAGATTCTAGGAATCGTCGAAAACATGGCCTATTTCCAAAGCCAAGAAACAGGTAAGAAAGAGTACGTCTTCGGTCGTGGTGGTGGAGATAAATTAGCCGAAGTATTAAAAACGAAAGTATTAGGTCGTCTGCAGTTAATGCAACCTTATGAAGAAGAGGACGAATTCTCACCAGGTGTTTATCAGCAAGATCATCCAAACGGTCAAGAATATCACCGAATTGCAGCGAAAATCATCGCCGAACTAGAATAAAAAGGAAAACATAAGAAAAAAGGTTGTTCAACGAAGAACAGCCTTTTTCTTCTTATTCTTCCTCTTTACTAGCGTTTTCGTCTTCGTTTTCTTCCTTATCTTCCTCTTCTTGCTTTTCTTTTTCTGAAATAATTTTTTCAAAATCCTCTTGTAACTTCGCCCGATAAAGTGGATTATTGAGTGTTTCAGCAATTGTTTTTTCTAAATGGGAGCGAAACTTCTGGCTTTTAAGCAACTTGATCGTTTGCTCTTGCATTTCGGGATTTTGCAAAAGCTCTAACATTTTCTCCTGGAATTCTGCATCGTTCATTAAGTGTTTTAAGATTTTTTCCTGTTCTTTTGCAATCGATTCATGAAATTCTTTTACAAATTTAGGATCAGAGAATAGTTGTGTCCACATCGTTTTTCCTTTTTCAGAAAAAAGGGTGCTCGATAATGTTTCTTTTACAATATCAGCTTCAATCACAAGATGTTGTTTTAACTCATCATCGGATACAATATCTAATAAGGCTCTTTTACCTTCGTCCGTTTTTAAAATATCGACCATCATTTTTTTCGTTTGTTCATAATCAGTCTCTTTCGCTGGTTCAGGCCCGCAACTAGATAACAGGGCTATTGCGATGAATAAAAAAGTAAGTAATCGTAATCGTTTCATCGTGTTGCCTCCCTTTTATTCTTTATTAATATGTTAAAAGTTCGACAATAATATGCATAAGAAGAAATAAAAGCTCGTTCATGGTAAAATACTGATTGACATTCCTTGTTAGGAGGATTTTACGTTGAATAGTCGAAAATTTGTACATATGTTTTTTCAAACGTTACTAATTGGTTGGTTAGCAGGACTGATTACAAGTTTTGTCGTATATTATTCGGTATACGCAACTTATTTATCACCCTTTGATGGAAAAGAACTGTTAGGATTATTCCTTTTTTATAGTGGGAAGGGCTTAGTTTATACAGTTATAGCCCAAACGGGATTTTTTGCTTATTTATTTATCAATATGTATGGTAGGAATTTCTTCCGTTCCTTTTGGCCGGCTGTTCAGTTATTAATAATCGCCTTTGTGCTATTTGATATCGTCTATTTTACGAGTAAGTCGTTATCTTTAACATTTCGCCTTGGATTAATGTTTGCGATTTTAATCGGGGGACTAATTATCGCCTTTTTGAAGGTGCGCGAAACGAATCGTACAGCCTTCGTTCCGGCACTTTTTGTTATGATTGTTATTCTGACTTTAGAGCTATCGCTCGTTTTACGTACGGGTGAGAAGGGCGAGATTATTCTTATGCTCGTACCGATCTTTGTCGCTACAGCCTTTCAGTTGATGCGTCTCCATCATGTCACAAAAGTCGATCCCGAGCATCAAAAGCGCATCGAAGAAAGACGAAGGAAACGACTCGAAATGCAAAAGCAACGAATGAAAGAAAAAGAAGCAAAACAAAAGGCAAAAGGAAAAGGGAAGGAAAGGTCAGGGGAAAAAGAAAAGAAGGCGAGTCGAAAAGCTTCGCCCCAGCAAAAGAATAAAAATAAAAAAAGTTCGAAAAAGAAGCAAGCAAATAACAAGAGAGCATAACAGGTAAAATTTCAGTAAAAAGTAGCCTGGTGCAACACACAATGATAATGGCCTATGGACTGAACCTATATAAGATCGAATAGGGATCAGTCCATTTTTGTGCCAATAGTCTGTTGTTAGTATATCGCTTGTGTGGTCGGTGGTGGCCCTCGCCGCGCACCTGAAATTGTTGTAGAGCGCGTTTTCGTGTGCGGTGGATTCTGCCGCGCACCTGAAATTGTTGTAGAGTGCGTTTTCGTGTGCGGTGGATTCTGCCGCGCACCTGAAATTGTTGTAGAGTACGTTTTCGTGTGCGGTGGATTCTGCTGCGCACCTGAAATTGTTGTAGAGTGCGTTTTCGTGTGCGGTGGATTCTGCTGCGCACCTGAAAAGAGTGTAGATCGCGTTTTCGTGTGCGGTGGATTCTGCTGCGCACCTGAAATTGTTGTAGAGCGCGTTTTCGTGTG
>CALGOZ010000122.1 GCA_937960785.1 uncultured Pseudogracilibacillus sp. | reverse complement strand
ATCTAAATTTCGTGTTAAGTTATACACTGGACGCTTCCACTGTGTAGGTTTTCTTCACTTTGTGTCTAGACCTGCTCATTGGACGCCCCCACCGTGTAAGTTATCGCAGCTTAGTGCTTCAGTGTGTTTGTAATCAAATTGTGGGTCGCACTCCTATACGGGGTGCGTGGATTGAAATTATTTCGAGAATTAAACCCTTTTTTATCCATTAAGTCGCATCCCTACAAGGGGTGCGTGGATTGAAATTTTCGTCATTACGATAAAACTCGTAAACTTTTGACGTCGCACTCCTACACGGGGTGCGTGGATTGAAAATCCAAAGGTTTGGAACATTAATTCTCGAGCTTTTAAGTCGCACGCCTATCCAGACTATGTGGATTGAAATTGGGCTTCCTTCGCTTATCGCAAAAGCTGACTTTCTCTCGTATTCCTCTATCGCTGATATGGATTGAGGCGCCTATCCTTTTAATATTGCTTGCTGTATAGCGTTGTTCTTTCTCTACTATTGAAGTGAGTTACTATTTTACATATGAACTTGTTATCTTCGCATTTGTCTGTTGTGTATTTATTTAAGTAGGTTACTATTTTACATATGAAATTTGTACAAAAACTGCGTATCTTGCGCCCTTTGTGGGTGCATTTTTTATTTAAAATGTAATGTTCGGTTAAGAAGAGGAGTATATACTTTATTCACAATCTTTTAACAAGAAAAGGTATTTTTCGACAGTTTAGTCATAGTAAACTTGATTTTAATGGAAAAATTAGATATCTTTTGGTATAAAGATTAACATTATGTCTCAGGCTGTGAAAGGGTTTCCATTCTTGTTGGGATTTTATAAACTTATGGAGGTAGTTTTCCCTAATTGTAAAGACTAGACAAGCCTAAAATCCCAAGAGATAACGAGCTTAGATCCCAAGAGATGATGAGCTTAAACCATAAGACTTGTTCAGTTTTAAGTTGTATGTAATATAGTTATTTTCTCTTACAATGATTTTCTCTCGTACTAGTAAAAAATCTATTAAAAAGTATAGTGAATAAAACAATGAAAAGAGGCATCTAGGTGGCATTATCTGAGTTGAAGTTTATTAAGTTGCGTATTATTTTTCGGGCCGAGGAATCTGGACGATTACCGCCCTTCTTAGGTTCGACAGTTCGGGGAATATTAGGGCATTCTATGCGGAATTTGGTGTGTGTCGCACCAAATGTGAAATGCCATTTATGTGAATATGTAACTGATTGTGATTATGCTACATATTTTAATCCACCGGGGAGTTTCGCTGGTTCTATAAAGCCATATGTTATTCATGTTCCAATTCGTGATAAAGTCAATTGGTATAAGGGAGATCTATTATCTTTTGATTTAACCTTTTTTGGAAAGTCTACGACTGCAATTGATTATTATATGGCGGGTATTCTAGGTATGGAGAAATATGGTTGGGGTGCTCAAAGGTTAAAGTTTTCCCTCCAGCAAGTCGTTAATATAAGTGATCAATCGCTTGTGTGGAGTGGTGGTGAAACATGGTGGCACCATATGAAAGCTTTTTCGATTAAGGATGAGGGGCGATTTACGAATAGTGTGTTACTACGTTTTACTAGTCCAACGCGAATAGTAGTGAAGCAAAATTTAGTCAAACAATTAGAGTTCAAGCATATTATCCGGTCAATTATGACTCGGATTAAATTACTACTCCATGGCTATGCAGGGGTGGTCCTGGAATGGGATGAGGAGAAGCTCTTGACAGATGCCCAAGCAATCAAGACGGTAGAAGAGGCTTGGGAGTTTGTAGATTTTAAACGTTATTCTCGTACCTATAATCGCCAGTTACGGTTACCTTCTATTATGGGCTATGCCCGTTATGAAGGGGATATTACGCCTTTTACTCCTTTATTAGAAATTGGCCAACTCTTACAAATTGGAAAAAACACTACCCACGGTTTTGGTCATTATGATCTTTATTATGGTTAATTTATTATTTGTGATAAAAGGAGCGGTTTAAATGAGTAGAAGTAAGCGAAAATTAATTACCTTCATTGGTACAGGTGACTATGATGAATGTATATATACCGGTGCGGATAACTTCGAGTCTAAGCCGACAAGATTTATTCAAACGGCTTTGTTCGAGATGCTACGTCATGAAGGTGAAAAAATTGATGAAGTCTATCTCTTTATTACAAAAGAGGCAGAAGAGAAAAACTACTTTGATAACAAGACTAGGAAAGGAGGAATTCCTTATAAAGGTTTAAAGAACGTATGGGCTGAATACTTCCCAGAGGATGTAAATAAGTTAAAGCTCGTCTACATATCTAGTAATCAAGGTGAGGAAGACCAGTGGAGGTTATTTGAACAAGTCTTCGATGTGGTTGAGAAAAAGGATGCACTATATTTTGATATAACCCATAGCTTCCGCTCAGTACCGATGATTGCTTTACTTGTAGCTAATTTTGCCAAAACAATTCATGGTGCCTCGATCGAGCGATTGTTATATGGAAACTTTGAAGTTTTAAGAAATCTTGGTGATCTTGATGCAGTCCCAGTAGCAGAAAGAAAAGCGCCGATTGTCGATATTACCTCAATGTTAAAGTTACTAGATTGGACAACGGGAGTTCAATCCTTCCTTGAAACAGGAAATCCAAAACAAATTAATCAATTGACTGGAGATGAGGTTAGAAAGAGTGGAGGAGATGGACAGTTTGTTAAAATAAGGGATTTATCTGAAACATTATATGGATTTAATGCAGCTTTAGAAACGAGTAGAGGTAGGATTGTACATAATATAATTCCTGGGCTTAAGGAGAACCTCAAAAGGGCGAAGGAAGTCTCCGATGAAGTAATGCCCCAATTTTCGAAGCTTATGTCAAAAATTGAATCTAAAGTTGAGCTCTATTCGGATGATAAGATCGAAAATATGTGGGTAACGATTAAATGGTGTGTAGATCACGGTCTATATCAGCAAGCGATTACCCTGGCGCGGGAATATATCATCTCTGTAGTTTTAATAAGGTTAGAGGAGAAGAGCCTTCTCCCAGAGACGAAGAATGATAAAGAGCTTCGTGATTTAAGGGATGAAGTATCAAACCTTATCCAAAATATCTTGAAACCTAAAAAAGACTTTCGCTTTATTAATGAAGAAAAACATAGGCCGATTTTCGAACCAGTTAAACAAATGGTGCTATCTCAAGAGAAGTCCTTCAATGTCTTTCAAAGAATTGTAACATATCGAAATAATATGAATCATGCAGAAAAGGCACAAGAGGAAATTAAATATCGAACTATTCAAAAAAACATGCCTCAAATTGTTGAAAGCATAAAACCGATATTTTTCCACCATTAAGATGGATAATTAGGAGGGATACTTTATGACGAAAGAAAGATATCTAGTTATGTACGAAATTTCACAAAAACAGAATTACATCTTTCGTACGAACCGTTTGTTAGAGAATACGGGGGGTTCTTATATTATTCGAGATTTAACCGAAAATCCTCACGAGCTTTTTCGAACGATTGCGGAACTTCCTGAATTTCAATTAGAAGCTGGAGCCCTTCAACTACCTACCCCGGTAGAAAAGATTGTAGGTGGAGGGAGTGCGACCTATATCTTTGATAAACGAGAGCAGGCGCAGGAATTTGCTCGAGAGTTATCTAGTAATATAATACGTTTTTTCCCTGGTTTGGAACTTTTCCTCGTGCAAAAGGAAATCGATTGGACGAATGAACTGCTTTATTCTTTGAAGGGAAGCGACGCCGACAATATCATTGGGGAAATGAAGGAACTTTTGTCGAAAAAGAAAGACCGTCGCCAGCAGGCAATTTTTCAAGAGTCGTGGGGAATTCAGCAAGCTTGTGCTAGTAGTGGACTGCCAGCTAATCGATTAGCCAGACCGAAGCAACTTAAATCAGAAACCAAGGAGCCCCGCGCAGAAGAGCTATTAATAAAAGAAGTGATTGGTCTTAGTGCCCGGGATGATACCTACACTCAGCGTTTTATTACTGAAAACACCTTCCTAGACAATTCAGAAAAGTATGAATTTCTTAAGCAAGCTCATCTAGAGGAGATCTTCTCCAAGAACAGTGAATCGGATGTGAAAAGCTATCTATCTATCATTTCCCTAGATGGAAATGCAATGGGGATAAAAGTACAAAAGTTTATGAATCAAGACTTTAAGAATAATGATGATTATATTAATGAATATCAAAAATTTACAAAGGCTATAGATGATGCGTATACTAGGGCTTTTCAACGGACGATTAAGCATCTTCTAGATGACCGAGAGCGTTGGGAAGAAGCAATCTATGGTGACCGGAATAATAATGAACGCCTTTACAAGCTAATGGAAAATGTCATTCCACTTCGACCGGTTATCTTATCGGGAGATGATGTATCTTTTATTACTTTTGGTGTGATTGGAGTAGAAGTCGCTAGGATTTATTTGCAGTATTTACAAAAGGAAGGAATCGAAATAGATGGAAAAGAATATGCTCTAAATGCTTGTGCAGGAGTAGCTATTATTCCACACCGTTATCCTTTCTGGCTTGGCTTCCAACTAGCGGATCGACTATGTGACAATGGTAAGAAACGTCTACAATGGGATTCAAAAGACTGGGAGCGTCTAGGCCATACTCAGGCTGGTCAAGCTTATGATTCTTCATTAATTGACTGGCAAATTGTTGAAAGTGGCGGAGCGATTGAAAACATTGAAGAATTCCGTTCACGTTATTACACGACACCAGATCAGGCGAATTTAACGATGCGACCTTACTATATACAGCGGGAAGAGGATCGAACACATTTTGCTAGCTATCAAGATACCTTTTATCGTGCGATGACTGTAATTAAGATGACGTTAGACAAGGCAGAAAATCAAGCCGACTCTAACTACCCTGGCCGTTCTAAGTGGAAGGAATTAAGAGATGTATACCATCAAGGTCCAGCGGTGGTTGAAGAGTGGGTATTACTTAATCAATTTATTGCTTTAGCTTCTCCTGACGACGATGTAGATTTTCAGGATCAATTTTTCTATACTTTCACCCTGTCAGAAGGAGGAAGTAGGAAAGGCTTTCGCTTATTAAATAGTGAACCGGTAGATGAAGGGAAAGATTATGCCTTTTATTACGATGCCCTTGAGTTGCTTGATTACTTCGTATTGTTAAGTGAGGTGAAGGATTCATGAACCAATTATTAGGGACAATAGAAATTAAGTTACTTTCAGAGACGATTTTTGGTGGGGATGGCGTCCAACGAGAGACGGTAGATATCGATCTTCAATCGGATGAATATGGATTGCCTTTTTTATCAGGTCGGACTTTAAAAGGTTTGCTTCGGCGGGAAGCGCAATGGTATGTTAATCAACTACCTCCCAGCCATCAAGAAGCCTATGAAAAGGCCCTAGGGCAACTATTTGGAGAAGCGGATGAAGGAGTAGAACATCGAGAGAATTATCAAGCTCTTAAGTTTGGTATAGCGAAGTTGTCTGATGAGATTTACAAACTTATTGAAAGGGAAAACCTACCAAGTAGAAATGTTTTCGATGCAGTAACTTTAGTTCGTTCGATGACGAGTATCGATAACGAAACAGGTACAGCCCAGGATGGTTCTTTGCGACAGGCACGAGTGATGCAAAGAGATTATTCCTTGTTTGCGCCAATTTTTGTGAATCGAAAGTTGTCTAAAGAAGAGAAGGACTTATTAGAAACATCGGTCAAGCTCTTGCGCCATCTCGGTATGATGAGAAAACGTGGAAAGGGTCAAGTACAATGTCAAGTACATTGGCATGATTCTTCTGCCTCAAACGATAACAAGAAAGTCGCAAACAAGCCGATTGATTCGGAAGTAAAGTATATTTTACTACATATCGAAAACGAAGAAGCATTGAAAATTAATGATGTATTACGTACAAGTGATTCGACCAGATCTTTAAATTATATTCCAGGTCATGTCCTACGGGGAGCACTCGTCCACTCGTACCTAATGGATAAAAGACTCGAAGAGGATGAACTAGCTACGGAGGCTATTTTTCATGATGAGGATATGCAGTTCTGGAATGCTTACTTACAAATCAATCGTCAACGGTCTATTCCTTTCCCTGTTCATTTATATGAAACGAAGGAACAAGCTAGAAGGGACTTAGCTGACCATGAGGAGAGAAGAGTTTACAACGATTTGACAGAGGATATTGAAGAAATTGAAAAAGAAGCCCCTGTACGAATTGGAGAAGAGATGATGATGATTGATGGGGAGCGTCTACTTGCAAGTAACGTAGAAAAAACATCCAACCTCCATCTATCGCTTAATGGTCCGAAAGATGATGATCAAGTAAGTAAATTGTACCGTTATGAATCGATAGCTCCGAACCAGACTTTTCAAGCAGTAATTAAAGTCGAGAAGATGAATGAATTTACAAAATGGTTGCTAGAAAAGGAAGAGATGTACCTTTGGCTTGGTGGTGCAAGAAACAGTGGTTATGGTAGAAGCCGTGTACGAATTTCTACCTTGAAGGAGAATCCGGAACAATTAACTCCTATCGATGAAGCAACCGATGAATTATACATTATTGCAACTTCTCATTGGATTTTACGCAAGGAAGATGGCCAGCTAACTCATGTACTTGATGAGGATTTCTTAAGTGAAGAGCTAGGAGCGAAGCTGACCTTGGACCAATATATTGTTAATTCATCCTTAACGGGAGGTTACGTTTCCCACTGGCAGGCCTATCATCCGATTATTCGAGCAGTAAAAGCAGGTTCTGTCTTCCGTTACAAGGTAGAAGGTAGGCTCGATCGGGAGCGAATCGACACCCTTGTAAACAAAGGAGTAGGTCAAAGAAGGAACGAAGGCTTCGGCCGATTGACAATTTTCACATCCTGGCCTTATAAAACATTAACCAAGCCAAAAGAAGTAAAAGCGACCTATGAGACAGTCGAGCGAAAACATGTCAGTAAAGAGACGGAAAGAGAAGCCTTGCAGCGCTTTACGCATGAGTTTGTACAGCAAGATTTAACCTACATTATGCATGAAAAAGTAAACGAATGGTATGAATCCATATTGCATAATTTTCGTCAACAAGTCACTTTTGGTGGGGTTAAAAGTGACTTATCGGCAACGAAAATCGGTAATTTATTAGAAGTCACATCGGGCCTCAAGCAT
>CALGOZ010000121.1 GCA_937960785.1 uncultured Pseudogracilibacillus sp. | reverse complement strand
ATTTATTTCAAAAAAGTGTCGTTCATGGTTTAAGTTATACCGATCACCTCATAAATATACCTAAAAGTTATGTACTAGCGGTAGCGGTGATTATTTTTACTCTTTGGATTGTAGTTGCTTTATTTCGTGGTAAAATTATATCGGCATTAAAGCCATTAGCTCTTTATATTGGATTATTTGTAATCGTTCAAGTTGCAGCGGTAGTTGTGCAAAGTTTTATCGTATCGCCAAACGAATTTGCAAAAGAAGAACCTTACTTAGAACATAACTTAAACCTAACTCGAGCTGCCTATGCTTTAGATGAAATCGAAGTTAAGGAGAATCCAGGGAATATATCGTTAGATGAAGAGATGGTAAAGCGTAATGAGTTAACGCTTAATAATGTTCGTCTAAATGATGCACGTCCACTTTTAGACATATATAATCAATTACAGACCTTCCGTACGTATTACAGGTTTAATGATATTGATATTGATCGTTATAGAATCAATGGAAAATACGAACAAGTATTTATTGGTGCAAGAGAGCTTAGCACTGATGATTTACCAGAACAAGCCCAAACTTGGGTCAATAAAAATTTACGTTACACACACGGTTACGGAGTTGCGATGAGTCACGTAAATAAAGTGACGAGCCAAGGTCAGCCTGAATATATGTTGAAAAATATTCCGAGTGAAGGTGACATTGAGGTAACTCGTCCACAAATTTATTTCGGAGAGCAAGATTATCCGAATGTTATCGTTAATTCTAAAGTCGATGAATTCGACTATCCTACTGGCGAAGAGAATGAGACGAACCGATATGAAGAAGAGGCTGGAATTCCATTAAACGGTTTAAATCGCTTCTTTTTTGCAGTGAAGGAGAAATCATTTAGAATTCTTGTTTCCGATCAGATTACGAGTGAAAGTAAATTATTACAGACCCGCAATATTAAAGACCGAGTCAATCGGATTGCACCGTTTTTAACCTACGATGATGATCCGTATATTTTTATTCGTGAAGACGGAACATTAGCATGGATTATCGATGCATACGTGAAAGGATCCAACTATCCGTATTCGGAAGCTTATAACGGAAATACGAATTATGTACGTAACTCGGTAAAAGTAGTCATCGATGCATATACGGGGGAAGTTGATTTCTACGTCGTTGAACCAGAAGAGCCGTTAATCCAAACGTATCAAAATATTTTTCCGGAAATGTTTACAACAGAAATTCCAGAAGATGTGCAAGACCACTTCCGTTATCCAGTAGATCTTTTTAAAATTCAAACGGCGATGTATGGAACCTACCATATGTCAAACTTAGAAGTGTTTTATAACAGGGAAGACTTTTGGCAATATCCAACGGAGAAATATTTTAACCAAGATATCGAAATGGATCCATATTATATCACGATGAAATTGCCAGAATACGATGAAGAAGAATTTATATTAATGTTGCCTTATACACCAAAAAATAGGCAAAATATGATCTCCTGGATCGGTGTTCGAAACGACGGCGACCACTACGGCGAAATGTTCGTTTATCGTTTCCCTAAGCAGAAAAATGTATACGGACCACAACAAATAGAGAACCGGATTAACCAAGATAGTTATATTTCACAACAGTTAAACTTATGGTCCCAAGGTGGTTCGGAAGTTATTCGAGGGAATTTACTCGTCATCCCAATTGAGGATACGGTACTTTATGTAGAACCTGTTTACATTGAATCAGCCAACGAAACGTCCCTTCCTGAAGTAAAGCAAGTAATTATGGCTTATGACGACTATATCGTAATGGAAGAGACTTTCGAAAAATCATTGGAGAAAATTTTATCCTTTGTCGAAGCAGGAATAGAACCACCGACAAATGCAGGAGATATCGAAGACATAGAAGGTCTTGATGACGAAACGAGCGAAGCAGAAGAAGGTGAAGAAAAGGCGCCTATTCTCGATGCTGAAACGACTTTAAAAGAACTCAGCATTTTATTTGATGAATACCAAAAGGCATTATCTAATGGAGATTGGGTTAAGGCTGGAGAAATTATGAAGGAAATTGAACAACATTTACAACAATAAGGCGAAAGACTGAATCGAATAGTCTCCAAGGCTATAGCGATTCAGTCTTTTTTAATAAAATGCGACGATACTATCAAATTGTCACAAAATTGTCACAATTTTTCTGTGAAAAAAGAAGGTAAACAACGTCTCTTCGTCGAAATGAATGAATAAGCAACAAAAATAACACTTCAAGAGGGGGAATAAAAGTGGAAGTTACTGATGTTAGATTAAGACGAGTAAATACGGAAGGAAAAATGAAAGCGATTGCATCCGTTACTTTCGATGATGAGTTTGTCGTTCACGATGTTCGCGTCATCGATGGGAATAATGGAATGTTCGTGGCCATGCCTTCAAAGCGTACTGCAGACGGGGAGTTTAGAGATATAGCCCACCCAATTAATTCTGCAACTCGTGAAAAAATTCAAACAGCTGTTTTAGAAGCTTATGAAGCTAGGGAAGCAGAAGAGTCAGATGTCGTAAATCTAGAGAGCGCTGGCGCTTCTTAATCCTTATGATGAATGGAAATTAAAAATAGACTCAGCAAAGGTAATATTGCTGAGTCTATTTTTTTCTATAAAACGCATAAAACGAAGGATTATAAAAATAATGATATAATAGATAAGTTAGTAATTGTTTTCAATTGAATTACATACCTGTTTCGGTTATTATCTTATAATGGAAGAGAATAGGTGGAGGATACGTGATGAAAAACCGTTTTTCAGTAATTTTAGCCGCTGGGCAAGGAACTCGTATGAAGTCGAAGCTATATAAAGTGCTTCACCCGATTTTAGGCAAGCCGATGATTGAATATGTACTTGAAGCTTTACAAGCCATTAAAACAGATCGAATGGTGACAGTCGTCGGTCATGGGGCAGAAAAAGTAAAAGAAACTGTTGGGAACCGTAGTGACTTTGTCTTACAAGAAGAACAGTTAGGGACAGCCCATGCGGTAATGCAAGCAGAAGCCTTATTAGGTGGAAAGCAAGGCACGACCCTCGTTGTTTGTGGAGATACACCATTAATCACAGAGGAAACCTTTGAACAGCTTTTTTCCTTTCATGAAAAAGAAGAGGCAAAAGCGACGATTTTAACGACAAAGGTAGAAAATCCTACCGGTTACGGTCGAATTATCCGTAACGAATCCGGTGACGTTGAGCGAATCGTTGAGGAAAAGGATGCTACAAAAGCCGAAAAGCAAGTGAAGGAAATTAATACGGGAACGTACTGCTTCGACAACGAGTTGTTGTTTCAAGCTTTAAAGCAAGTTAATAATAATAATGCCCAAGGTGAATATTACTTGCCCGATGTCATTGAAATTTTACAAAAACAAGGGGAAAAAATTGCAGCCTTTGTTACTGAAGATAATGAGGAAACAATCGGAATTAACGATCGTCTCGCCTTAGCGGAAGCAGAGAAAATTATGAAGCATCGTATTAATGAAAGACATATTCTAAATGGTGTCACAATGATTGACCCAGACCATACGTATATCGGTCCTGATGTTACGCTAGAGCAGGATGTAACGATTTATCCCGGTACGATGATCTTAGGGAAAAGTCATATAAAAAGAGGAGCAATTATTGGTCCTCACAGTGATCTTAACGATACAGTCGTCGGGGAAGATAGTTCTGTTCGACAAAGTACTATAAACAGTAGTAAAATAGGAGATAATGTTAATGTTGGTCCGTATGCACACATTCGACCGGAATCAAATGTCGGTAATAATGTAAGGATCGGTAATTTTGTCGAAATTAAAAAATCGGAAATTGCTGACGATGCAAAAATTCCACATCTTAGTTATATCGGAGATGCTAAGATTGGCGAAAGAGTTAATATCGGTTCCGGCACGATTACAGTTAACTATGACGGAAAGAATAAGCATGAAACGATTATCGGCGATGATTCATTTATCGGTTGTAATGCAAACTTAGTCGCACCAGTAACAATCGAACCAGGAGCGTATGTGGCAGCCGGCTCAACAATTACGAAAGATGTACCCCATGATGCTTTAGCAATCGGTAGGGCAAGACAGGAAAATAAAGAAAATTACGTACAAAGATTATTAAACCGAAAATAATAATTGGAGGGCTTCATTTATGTCATCGACATATCGAGACGATTCATTACAACTTTTTACATTAAACTCGAACCAGCCACTAGCTGAAGAAATCGCAAACCACATAGGTGTTGAATTAGGAAAGTGTACCGTTTCTACTTTTAGTGATGGTGAAACGCAAATCAATATTGAAGAAAGCGTCCGAGGCCGGGATGTATATGTAATTCAGTCGACATCTGAACCTGTCAATGATAATATAATGGAACTACTTATATTAATTGACGCACTAAAGCGAGCTTCCGCAGCAACGATTAATATTGTCATTCCTTATTACGGTTATGCACGACAAGATCGTAAGGCCCGTTCTCGTGAACCGATTACAGCCAAGCTAGTAGCAAACCTATTAGAAACAACCGGAGCAAGTCGAGTCGTTACGTTAGATTTACATGCACCACAAATTCAAGGATTTTTCGACGTGCCGATTGATCATCTTCAAGGAGTGCCGTTACTTGCCGGTTACATTGAGCAGAAAAATTTACAAGACGTCGTCGTCGTTTCTCCAGATCACGGTGGGGTAATAAGAGCTCGTCGCATGGCTGATTACTTAAAAGCCCCGATTGGAATAATCGACAAACGTCGACCGAAGCCGAACGTTGCAGAGGTAATGAATATCATCGGTGATATCGAAGGTAAAACCGCTGTGATTGTCGACGATATTATCGATACGGCAGGCACGATGCAATTAGCAGCCGATGCCTTAATCGAAAAAGGGGCAAAGGAAGTTTATGCGTGTGCAACTCATCCAGTACTTTCTGGTCCTGCAATCGAGCGAATTGAGAATTCACAAATCAAAGAGTTAGTCGTAACGAACACCATTCAATTACCGAAAGAAAAGCAAATTGATAAAATTACGCAATTATCTGTTGCTAATTTAATTGGTGAAGCTATAATTCGTATTCATGAAGATCAATCAATTAGTACCTTATTTGACTAAAAAATTATTGTTTGGAGGATTATACAATGGCAGTAAGTTTAAAAGCGAAAAAACGGGACAACTTAACTCGTGGAGCAACGAATGAAATTAGAAGCGAGGGAGGAATCCCTGCAGTAGTTTATGGAAAAGGTGAAGAAGCACTAACAGTTTCTGTAGACAGCATCGAATTATTGAAGACAGTCCGAGATGAAGGACGTAACGCAATTATTACATTGGATGTAGAAGATAGTGAACCAGTCGATGTCATGTTACATGAATATCAGACGGACCCAATTAAAGGGGATGTTATTCATGCGGACTTTTACATCGTCGACTTAACTGAAGAAATGGACGTCGAAGTACCATTACGTCTTGAAGGAGACCCATCTGGTGTCCGTGATGGCGGTATTTTACAACAGCCATTATACGAATTACAAATTCGTGTAAAGCCTCGTGATATTCCAGAAGAAATTGTCGTCAATGTTGAAGAATTAGAAATTGGAGACAGTTTATCTGTAGCAGACTTACCAAAGTCTGATTTATATGAGTATTTAGACGAAGAAGAAACAACGGTAGCAGTCGTCTTAGCACCACAAGAAGAGGAGTTAGAGCCATCTGAGGATGTAGACTTTAGCGCAGAACCAGAGCTCGTTGGTGCTGAGGATGAAGAGGCAGAAGCTGAAGAAACTGAATAAACCTTGTCTTTTAGGGCTAAAGCAAATTCCCTCCTATGTTAGATTAATTGTGCTAATCTAATAGGAGGGATTATTATATATGGAGAAGTGTGATTGCTATGAAATGTATTGTAGGTTTAGGTAACCCAGGAAAAAAGTATGAAACAACTCGTCATAACATCGGGTTTATGGTAGTCGATGAATTGTATAGTCGTTTTGGAACAACAGGGGATCAAACGAAATTCAATTGCGAATATACAATCGTCCATACTCCTAATGGGAAACTATTACTCGTTAAGCCTTTAACGTTTATGAACCTTTCCGGTGAAGGGGTAAAACCTTTAATCGATTATTACCATATCGCACCTGAAGATATATTAGTGGCATACGATGATTTAGATTTGCCGACTGGTCGAATCCGCTTACGTGTAAAAGGCGGTCATGGTGGGCATAATGGAATTCGTTCCTTGATTGATCATTTAGGTACGAAAGAGTTTAAACGATTACGAATCGGAATCGGGCGTCCGATAGATCGTACGCCAATTGTAAACTACGTCTTACAACCCTTTGCAAAAGGGGAGCAAGAAGCAGTAAATGAGGCAATTCAACTTGCGAGTGATGCGTGTGAACAATGGATGGAACAACCTTTTACACATGTTATGAATGAGTTTAATGCCAAATAAAATTATCTTCTAAATGAATAAACCGTTCCTAATCGGACACACTTAACATACAAGAAGATTCAAGGATTAAGTGTGCCGAGGAGGTAATGGTTCAATGGCTATTATTTATCGCTGTCGCCATTGTGGACATACAATCGGAGAATTAAAACAACAAATTGTTTCCACGTCTATGTTGGGGTGGGATGCTTTAAGTGCTCATGATAAACGTCGCATGATTCAATACAAAGACAATGGCGATGTACACATCCTTTCTATTTGCGAAAATTGTGAGGATACTTTGAAACAATACCCGAATTATTATGAACTAGAATATTTCCTACAATAAAAAAGTGCTTTAATAGCTTTGGTGCATGCCAAAGCATTTTCGCTTGCTTAAAAAATACCCATTCATTTGCTCATACATATAATTTCGTTACATACTTATAGCATAAATAAAGATACGTACGTCAAGATTTGCTTTTTAAGGGTAATTTATGAGCGTAGGGAAATACATATGGAGGTTCTAAAATGGAAGAGATTACGAATTTTTTACAAAAAGAAGAAGATTTCCAATCGATTGTCGACGGTCTTGATGCAGGCTTCAATGAACAATTAATTGCAGGTGTGTCTGGTATCGGACGTCCGCTTGCAATTAGTACGTTATATAAAGCTAAAAGGAAGAAAATGTTAGTCATCACCCATCAACTCGTCCATGCACAACAATTGTATGATGATTTAACCGACTTATTAGAAGACTCCCATGTGTATTTGTATCCCGTTAATGAACTTATTGCAACGGAAATGGTCGTCTCTAGCCCGGAATTACGTGCCTCACGAATTCGCTCTGTTGTCGAATGGCTCAGTAATCCAGAAGGCATCCTAATCGTGCCAGTCGCCGCCTTAAAGCGCATCGTCCCGCCGAGCAACTATTGGAAGCAATATTGTATTTATGCCAAAATAGGTGAGCAGATCGACTTAGAACAGATTACGGAAAGTTTATTCCGAATGGGTTACGACCGGGTCGACATGGTCACTTCACCAGCTGAATTCAGCCTTCGTGGTGGAATTATCGATATATATCCAGTAACGGAAAGCCATCCAATTCGAATTGAACTCTTCGATGACGAAATCGACTCGATTCGTCATTTTGATGCTAATACACAACGTTCTTTAGAAAATATTGAAGCAACGACAATTGTTCCAGCTAAAGAACTTCTCGTCACGAAGGAAGATCAATTACGTGCAGCAAATCGTTTAGAAAAACAACTAAAACAAGCATTGCACAAAATGAGCTCATCTGAAGCGAAAGTACAATTAAAAGAAGCAATCGAAGAAGATATCGCCTTACTAGAAGAAGCAGAACTATTTCAAGAGATGTATAAATATAGCAAATTGTTTTATGATGAGCCCAATAGTTTATTAGATTATTTGACAGAAGATAGTTTAATCGTTTTCGATGACTTCAATAGAGTTCAAGAAGCAGCAACAACGCTTGACACAGAAGAGTCTGAAGTAATCGAAGTGTTGTTAGAAGAAAGGCAATTGCTACCGAATAGTGACTTTTCTTTCGATTGGCCTGCAATTAAGGAAAAGCTAACCCAACAACGGATTTATTTGTCTGTCTTTTTACGTCACATTACCGGAACACAACCGGAAAATATCGTCAATCTTTCCTCTCGGCCGATGCAAGAATTCCATGGACAGATGCATCTTTTCAAGAGTGAATTAACTCGTTGGGAAAAAGCGAACTACTCTATTATTGTCGTCGTCGAAAATGAACAAAGAGCAGAAAAAGTCCGCTCTATTTTACAAGATTACGATATGGAGTTTACGATTCAAAATCGATTGACTCTACCTTCTATAACACCGACGATTGTTGTAGGACAGTTAACGAAAGGAATTGAACTTCCACTCCATCGTCTAGCGATTGTAACAGAACAAGAACTGTTTAAGAAAAAACGAACGAGAAAACGAAGTCCTCAGACGACGATGTCCAATGCCGAAAGAATTAAAAATTACCAAGAATTAAAAGTTGGCGATTATGTCGTGCATCGTAATCATGGAATCGGAAAATATGTCGGAATTGAAACCTTGGAAGTTAGTGGTTTGCATAAAGATTATTTATTAATACAATATGCCGGTGACGATAGACTTTATGTTCCGATCGACCAAATCGAACTTGTACAAAAATATGTCGGTTCTGAAGGTAAAGAGCCGCGGATGTATAAGTTAGGTGGTACCGAATGGCAAAAGGTTAAACGCCGAGTCCAATCTTCTGTTGAAGATATTGCCGATGAATTAATTAAATTATATGCCGCCCGGGAAGCACAAAAAGGATATGCTTTTGAACCGGATTCACCGTTACAACAAGAATTTGAATTATCGTTTCCTTATGAAGAAACAGCAGACCAATTGCGCTGTATCGAAGAGATTAAGCAGGATATGGAATCGACTCGGCCAATGGATCGTCTCCTTTGTGGCGATGTTGGTTATGGTAAGACAGAAGTTGCTTTACGGGCAATTTTTAAGGCAGTTAGTGAAGGGAAGCAAGCGGCCTTTTTAGTTCCTACAACGATTTTGGCCCAACAACATTTCCAGACGATGCAGGAGCGATTTCAAGACTATCCGCTAGAAATAGGTTTGTTAAGTCGTTTCCGTACGGCAAAACAACAACGTGAGACAATCGAAGGCTTAAAAAATGGTACAGTCGATATCGTCGTCGGTACCCATCGACTTTTATCAAAGGATATCGACTTTAAAGATTTAGGTTTGCTCGTCGTTGATGAAGAGCAACGTTTCGGTGTCAAACATAAGGAAAAAATAAAGCAAATGAAAACGAATGTCGATGTCTTAACGCTAACAGCAACACCGATTCCACGAACTCTTCATATGTCGATGTTAGGAATTCGAGATTTATCGGTTATTGAAACGCCACCAGAGAACCGCTTCCCGGTCCAGACGTACGTGATGGAGTATAATCGTGCCTTTGTAAAGGAAGCAATTGAACGTGAACTAGCGCGCGGTGGGCAAGTATTCGTCCTTTACAATCGAATTGAAAATATCGAAAAAGTCGCACGGGAAGTCGACACTCTTGTACCGGATGCTCGAGTACAAATTGCCCACGGTCGGATGAAAGAAGCGGAATTAGAAGACGTAATGTTTTCCTTCTTAGAAGGGGAAAGTGACGTCTTAGTAAGTACAACGATTATTGAAACAGGCGTCGATATACCAAATGTAAATACATTGATTGTAATCGACGCTGACCATATGGGGTTAAGTCAATTGTATCAACTTCGTGGTCGGGTTGGACGTTCGAATCGTATTGCTTATGCGTATTTTACCTATCGCCGAGGGAAAATCTTAACCGAGGAATCAGAAAAGCGTCTCCAAGCAATTAAAGAATTTACTGAATTAGGTTCGGGTTTTAAAATTGCGATGCGAGACTTATCAATTCGTGGAGCTGGTAATTTACTCGGTGCTGAACAGCACGGGTTTATCGATTCGGTCGGCTTTGATCTATACTCACAAATGTTGAAAGAAGCCATCGATTCAAGAAAAGAACAAAAACCAATCGAAACCGTAAGGCCTTTTAATCCGGAGTTGCAATTGCAAGTCGATGCCTATATTCCGAGTTCTTATATCGAAGATGAAAAACAAAAGTTTGAAGTGTATAAACGATTCCAGCAGTTCGATTCCTATGAGTCGATTCAGGACTTCCAAGATGAATTAATCGATCGTTTCGGTGAATATCCTGACGAAGTGGCACGCCTTTTTGCTGTCTCGACATTAAAGATGGTCGCAAAAAAAGAAAAAGTCGAGGAAATTATCGAAGAAAAACAACGAATTCGTTTAACTGTCGATGAAAAGCGAAGTTTACAAATTGATGGTTCTAAACTGTTCCAATTAGCAAATGAATTCGGTCGCAACGTTCAACTTGGTACTTCAGGTAATAAATTGATGATCACATTCCGTTGGAAAAGGGAGCCACAAGAAGAACGTTATAAAATTGTTCGTCAATTTATCGAACGCTTAGCCGATGTCAATCTACAGGAAAAATCAAAACAAGAAGTTAAAACGGCTTCGAAATAATGTATGAACTTTAAAAAAAGCTTATACTTTCTATCGGGATTTTTACGTTCTTTTATAAAATATGCCAAATAATGAATAGTTATTTTCTGTTGCTTCATACTAGGAATAACATAATCAACCACAACCGGCTACAATACGTCAGCAATTTATAAGACGGCTAGCCTTGTGGAAAAGTTTACAGAAGAATGTGAGGGTTATCAGCATGAAAGCAACAGGTATAGTTAGACGAATTGATGATTTAGGCCGTGTCGTAATCCCGAAAGAAATAAGACGGACCCTTCGAATTCGCGAAGGTGATCCTTTGGAAATATTCGTATCTCGTGGCAGTGAAATTATTTTAAAAAAGTATTCACCGATTAGTGAGCTAGGTCAGTTTGCGACAGAGTATGCCGAAGCATTATTCGATTCATTACACGTTCCGACCTTTATCACCGACCGGGATGAGATCATAGCAGTAAGTGGAATTTCAAAGACGGAATATTTAAACCAAAGTATCGGTTCTACGATAGAACATACGATAGAAAATCGTGGCAATGTATTAGAAACTGAAACCTCCACTGTTGAACTAGTGCGTGGAAAGGAAGAAGAAGTAAGCGCATATACGATTAGTACGATTATCGCAAATGGTGATCCGATTGGCTCAGTCTTGTTTTTTGCTCGCGATCAAGAAGAAGTGACAGAAATAGAGCAGAAAGTAGCCCAAACAGCTGCTAATTTTTTAGGAAAGCAAATGGAGTAAAAAGTAAACAGAAGTAATAATCGAACTGAATCATTATTTGATTTAGTTCGATTTTTTTTGGAAAAAGTTTGTTGAAAATATATGAATATTTTACGAAGGAGGAAATTGTGTATATGATAAAGAGTAATACGAAATTTAGTTAGGTAGGCTTCAGTATGACGAAACAGATGAATCGTTTTTTAATGGGAGCGTTCTTGTTAACGATAGCAGGGATTGTCAGTAAAGCCTTAAGTGCCTTTTATCGAATTCCTCTACAAAATTTAACAGGGGATTTAGGGTTTTATACGTATCAACAAATATACCCAATTATCGCAACAGTTATGATTATATCGTTATATGGTTTTCCCGTTGCTATTTCAAGAATGACAATCGAAGAACTAAAAGTGAATCGAGTTCTGTCTTTTAGATCCTTTATCGTCCCTATGTTCCTTGTGTTATTATTTTTTTGTGCTATTTTTGCTTCGGCGCTCTTTTTAATGGCGCCAACTTTGAGTGAGACGATGGCAGATTCATTTCTTGTACGACCTCTCCGTTTAAGTGCAAGCTTGTTTTTATTCGTTCCTTTTTTATCGTTGTATCGGGGCTTAGCCCAAGGAAAGTTACAAATGGAGCAAGTTGCTTATTCGCAAATGATGGAGCAATTGCTTCGTGTAACAATTATTATTTTAAGTGCAATTTTTATTGGTAAAGGAGTCTTACCTGTCCGTTCGATTGCAGAGGCCGGTATTATCGCTTCAATAACTGGTATGGTAGGGGCTATTGTTTTATTGGTGTTCTTTTTTGTTCGTGACGACTATCGACCGAAGGCACACGGTGAATTAGTAGAGTCTTTTTCGGTCAAAAAATTTATAAAAACGTTGTTCATCTTCGGTATCGTCGCTTCTCTTAACCATTTAACGCTAATTTTCATTCAAGTAATCGATGCTATAACCCTCGTACCCCAACTTATAAAAGCAGGCTTCACATCTATGGTGGCAATGGAAGCAAAAGGAGTATTTGACCGGGGTATTCCATTGATCCAATTTGGTGCGGTTCTTGGATCATCTTTTGCTTTAGCCCTCGTTCCATCGTTACATAAACAAATGGAAAAAGAAGATCTCCACTCGATTCGCGAGGCTCTTTTTGTCAGTATGTATGTTGCCTCGGCTGCTACTATAGGGTTAATTTTGTTATATGAAGAAATCAATATATTATTGTTCAAAGATTCCCTAGGAACGACCGTGTTACAAATATTATCGTTAAGTATCTTTCTATTATCATTATCGATTACCGGTAATGCAATTTTACAAGGTTACGGTGCGGTAAAGTGGACGGTAGCTTCATTAATAATTGCTCTTTTTATAAAAGGAATACTTAATTATACATTAATTCCCCGTTGGGAAACATATGGCAGTGCGATTGCTACAGTTGGTAGTTTAGCCAGTTTAACCCTACTTACATTGTACGGTATGCACCGATATATTCCGATTGCAATTGTTAAAGGGTTTCCGCTATTTCGTCTTTTATTAACTAATGGCATCCTTTTCTTTTATGTATGCATGGTAAAATATTTTATAAAAGCGCCGTTACAATCGCGAGCACTATTGTTATTATACGTTTTCGTTGTCGTTGTTTCCGGTGCGTTCATTTATCTCCTTGGGCTTATTCGGTATCATTTAGTAAACGAGCGACAAATAGCAATGTTACCTTTCGCAAATCAATTAATGACTTTAAAAGAGCGAATTCAAAAGTAACTTTTAGGAAGAAAAGGTGGGTTATCATGCAACAACTGGAGGTAATTGGTTTAGGGGCTGGTACGATTGAACAGTTGCCCCTAGGCATTTATAAAAAGTTAAGGGACACGAAGAAAGAAATTTATGTAAGGACGAAGGAACATCCAGTAGTCGAATCGTTACATAAAGAAGGAATACAGCTTAAAAGCTTTGACTCTTATTATGAAGAGGCGACGGATTTTTTAACCGTCTATAAAAAAATAGCTAAAACGTTAGTAGAGAAGGCCAAAGCAGGAGAACATTTAATTTATGCGGTACCTGGTCACCCGATGTTAGCGGAAAAAACAGTACAACTATTGTTAAACGAACCGACAATCGAAGTGTCGATTTTGGGAGGACAAAGTTATTTGGACGATTTATTTACATCTTTGAGAATCGATCCAATTGAAGGTTTTCAATTTATCGATGCGACAGCTTTTTCTCGAGAACAGTTAAACTATACGCAACATATTGTCTTTTCCCAAGTGTATAATGAATTGATTGCATCTGAAGTAAAGCTTACGTTATTAGAAGATTTACCTTACGATTACAAAGTGGCGATTGTCGAAGCGGTTGGTACCGAGTACGAATCAATTACGTATGTAAATCTTGAAGCGCTAGATCGAAATACAAGCCTTTCGAACTTAACATCGGTATACGTTCCACCGGTTACTGACGATACATTGTTATATCATCAGTTTTCGACGTTACGTGGTGTGATTCGAAGACTTCGAGGACCTGACGGCTGTCCTTGGGACCGTAAACAAACTCATGAATCCCTACGACCTTATGCTATTGAAGAAGTATATGAGTTAATCGATGCCATCGATCGAGAAGATGACGAAGCGATTGTCGAGGAGCTCGGAGATGTGCTACTTCAAGTAATGTTACATAGCCAGATTGGGGAAGATGATGGGTATTTTACAGTAGATGATGTGATTAAGACCCTTGTTGAAAAAATGATCCACCGTCATCCCCATGTTTTCTCCCAAGAACAAGCGGAGAAAAGTTGGGACGAGTTGAAGCAGGAGGAAAAGGAAAACGAAAAAGAAGAACGACTCCTTGATTCAGTCGTAATGGAGGGGCCATCTTTACAAGTAGCAGAAAAGTTACAACAAAAAGCAGCGAAAGTCGGTTTTGATTGGAATCATGTAGAAGATGTCTGGGATAAGTTAGAAGAAGAGTTGGCAGAATTTAACGAGGCGGTTCGTTCGGGTGATAAGTTAGATCAAGAAGAAGAGTTCGGCGATATATTGTTCGTGCTTGCTAATATTGCCCGCTTTTATAAAATACATCCAGAGCTCGCTCTTCGTCGTGCCAATGCAAAATTTAAACGACGCTTTTCAAAGATGGAAAAAATTGCAACCGAACGCTTCGAGAAGATTGACACTCTTTCGTTAGCTGACTGGGATGCAATTTGGGATGAAGTAAAACAGGAGGAATGAGAAATCGATGCGTCTAGATAAGTTTTTGAAAGTATCTCGTTTAATTCGCCGTCGTCCTTTAGCGAAAGAAGTAGCTGAAGACGGTAGAATAAAAATTAATGGTCAAGTTGCAAAACCGGCAACAAAAGTAGAAGTCGGTGACGAAATTGAAATTACCTTTGGACAAAAAATTGTTACTGTAGAAGTCGTGAAACTACAAGAACATGTACGCAAAGCGGAAGCGACCTCACTATATGAAGTAGTTAATGAAGAACGTCGCGAAATTTTTGAGGAATAAAATAAGGCATATACTTGTCCTTTCCTTCATACATTACAATGAAGGAAGGTGACGACGATGAATTTATATGAAAAAAATGAGCCTACTCAGGAAGTAACAAATCACGAAGTAACTATTTTAAATCGTGAAGAAGTCGAAATAAAAGGGGTAAAAGAAGTCGACAGTTTCGACCATCAGGAGTTTTTGCTAGAGACGACGATGGGGTATTTAGTTGTGCGTGGGCATAACTTACAGCTGAAAAATTTACACGTCGAACAAGGTATCGTTCAAATTGAAGGTAAAGTGAATGAAATGTTATATGTTGACGAACAAACTGAGGAGACTGCTAAAGGACTCTTTAGCAAATTGTTCCGATGACGTTACATACACAATTTGTTGCAATGGGAGCGATGATTGCAGGCGGTATGTACTTAGGAATGGCAAATGAAACGTTTCGCCGTTTCGCTCCTTATTTGCACCGCTCCATCGTCTTAACGTATTTTGCAGAAATTGTGTTTTGGTTGATGCAAACGATGCTCCTTTATTACGTTTTATTCCGTATAAATTACGGTGAACTTCGCTTCTATTTATTTATCGCGTTAATCTTCGGTTTTTTATGTTACCAACAGTTTTTACGAAAAATATATATTGCAATTTTAAATGTTTGTATTACAATAATAAAAAACATCCTTTTAACCCTATATAAATTGACGATCGTGCCGATATTTTATATAACGAATTTAATCGTGCAAATAGTTCGCTTTTTTCTCCGTACATTATATCGTGTACTTCGTTGGGTTGTTCAACTTGTCCTTATTCGTCCAATTAAATGGTTACTCCCAAAGAAAGTGCACGATTTCATTTCCAAAAGTATCACAACTTATAGTACAATGGTAAGTACAATATTTTTAAAGATGAAAGCTTTTTTCAGTAAATGGAGGAGGTAACGTACAATGAGCCAAGAACCGAAGCGAGTGTACTCTTTGAAATCGGAATATATGGAACAATATGAACAGAAGCAAAAGCGTAAACACCGTCGTCAGCGTGGATTGCGTCGTCGTCTAATCGTTGCTGGGATTACGATGTTTTTAATTACAGCGTTCGTTACTCACTATCACCTTGGCCAAAGAACAGTATATTCAGAAAAAAGTGAACAACTAGAGACGTTACAATCCGAACTTGTTGAACTGGAAAAAGTTGAAGAGCAATTACTAGAAGAAATCGAACTGTTGAAAGATGAATCGTACATATTAGATATTGCCCGAACGAATTATTTCCTATCTAAAGAAGGCGAGCTTATTTTCCAATTGGAAGATTTCGATAGCTCATATTGACAATTTTTATAAAATTCGTATACTATATAGTAAGGAAACTATTTATAAATCTCAAGGAGGACCATTTTTTTTATGTCAATCGAAGTAGGCAGCAAGTTGAAAGGAAAAGTCACAGGAATCACTAATTTTGGAGCGTTCGTCGAGTTGAAGAAAGGTACGACGGGTCTCGTTCACATTAGTGAGGTCGCTGACAATTATGTAAAAGATATTAATGATCATCTTGCTGTAGGTGATGAAATTAAGGTAAAGGTAATTAATGTTCAAGAGGATGGAAAAATCGGCTTATCGATTAAGAAGGCAAAGGATCCAGAAGAACGTAGAAGAGACTCACGGAAGAGACAGGAAAGTTTCGACTCGTTAATGAATCGCTTCTTAAGAGATTCCGAAGATCGACTTGCCTCACTCAAAAAACATACGGAATCACGCCGTGGTGGACGAGGGGCAAAGCGAGGTTAATATTTGCTGTCTATATAATCTTAAGTAACAATTGTAATTATTTTTTGATGATATAAATAAACTCCCTAAACTAAGGGAGTTTTTTATTTTGCTTTACTTACACATAAAATCGCGGAATATTCTGAAAGTTTAGGATTAAAAAAATAGCGGCGGAGGGAATTGAACCCCCAACCTTGCGGGTATGAACCGCACGCTCTCGCCAGTTGAGCTACACCGCCATATAGAGACAAAAATTATATTACACGAAAATAAAATACTTGTCAACCCAAGTGCAATAAAAGTGCTAGTAATACGAATTAGCCTTGTGATTTAGTTTCAATAGATTAAAAGACTCACCATCTATAGCATTGTGTCAATTCGTAAGGTAAAAACGCAATAAAATCGATATTTCTTAGATTTTAAGTCGAAACATTTTTAATTTAAACAAGGAAATATGACAAAATTAAAAGCTCGTCTATGTTTAAATGAGACGTACAACTCTTTTGGGCAATCGGTTAAATAAAAATTATAAGGAGGATATGAATTGGGTGCAGTTGTAAATGTACGAAATCGTCTGCAACAAAAACAGACGAGTTTTGTTGTTAGGTTATTAGAGGGGTTACGGTACATTTTTATTGAACAACAGTTGTTGTTTTTTGTTATTGGGCTTTTGTTGGGTCGGGCAGTTATTTTATATGAGATCTCACCTTTTGCTCTCGTGTTTTTGGCAACGGTTACACTATTGAAGCAGAGAAGACTATTTACGATGACGGTGTTCGTTTTAATAGGGGCGTGGACGTATGCAATCGAACATGGGATATACGTTACGCTAGCGACGATGATTTTTTATATTTTATATTACTTTTTCCAAGAGCGGATGAAGTTGAGTTGGCTTATGGGTTCGGTATTTATCGCCTCACTAGGTTCGCGTCTTTTTCTTTATTCTTTTTACGGTGAGCTATCGATTTATGAATGGTTGCATATTTTCGTCGAATGTACATTGGCAATCGTTTTATTATTAATCTTTATGCAAAGCATTCCATTAATATCCCAACAATATTACAAGCCAAAGTTGAAAAATGAAGAACTTATTTGTCTAATTATTTTGTTCTCATCGATTTTAACCGGTTTAATCGGCTGGGAGTTATACGGCCTGTCCTTTGAACATGTGTTATCGCGCTATGTCGTCCTTTTACTTGCCTTGGCTGGGGGAGCGGCGATTGGTTCGACAGTCGGTGTCGTTGGAGGGCTTATTTTATCGTTAGCGAATATTGCTAATTTGTATCAAATGAGCCTGCTCGCATTTTCAGGCTTATTAGGCGGTTTACTAAAAGAAGGAAAGCGTACGGGGGTAGCTTTTGGCTTACTCGTCGGCTCAATTCTCGTAAGCTTATATGGAGGCGTCGATTCAATTTATGTCACGTTAATTGAATCTATTTTAGCTATTGGCTTATTATATCTCACACCGCAAAAATGGATCCGTCAAGTTGCAACATATGTACCAGGAACGTCAGAGTATTCTGAAGAAGAGCGGAAATATTTACAAAAGATGCGCAATGTAACAGCAGAACGGGTCGAACAATTTTCTGATATGTTCGCAGCACTCTCGAAAAGCTTTATGAATCAAGAACAAAAAAAGCAACTCGATCATTCAATCGAAACGGACTACTATTTAAGTAACGTAACAGAGAAAATTTGCCAACAATGTTTTATGAAAAAACGTTGCTGGCAAAAGGAATTTGACGAAACGTATACACTACTAGAAGAGACGAAACAAAAATTAATTGAAGAAGATAGCCTCGATTCCACAATGATTCATCATTTAAAAAGAAGATGTGTAAAACATGCCCAATTAATTGACGTAATGACCGATGAAATTGTCATTTTTAAGATGAACAAACAAATTAAAGATCAAATGGATGAAAGTAAAAAGATCGTCGCAGAACAACTTCAAGGTGTCTCCGATGTGATGGATCACTTTGCGAAAGAAATTGTAAAAGAACGAAAACGCCACGAAAACCAAGAGATACAAATTCTTCGAGCGTTAAAACAAATGAATATTCATCTAGAAAAAATAGATATTTACAATTTGGAAAAAGGGAATATCGATATTGAAATTCAAGCGGTTTTTTCGATGTACCATGGAGAAGGACCAAAACTAATAGCGCCAGTATTATCCGATATTTTAAAAGAAACGATTGTCGTGAAAGAAGAATATATTTCAGAAATTCCCCACACTCCATCGACTCTCGTTTTTCAATCGGCTAAATTGTTTGAAGTAGAAACGGGAGTGGCAATTGCTGCAAAAGGCGGTGGTTTAATTTCCGGAGATTCGTATACAGTTACCGATGTAAGTAGTGGAAAGCTAGCTTTAGCGATTAGTGACGGCATGGGAAATGGTAAACGAGCTCGCGAAGAAAGTATGGAGACGCTCCGTCTTTTAAAGAAAATGTTACGTTCCGGTATATCGGAACAAGTAGCGATTCGTTCAATTAATTCCGTACTATCTTTACGCACGACCGATGAAATGTTTGCGACGCTTGACTTAGCACTCGTAAACTTACACAATGCCCACGTGCGTTTTTTGAAAATTGGTTCAGCCCCAAGCTTTATTAAGAGGGATCACGAAATTATTCAATTAGAAGCGAACAATATTCCGATTGGTATGATTGATTTCGTTTCTTTAGATTACGTCGAGGAAACTTTGCAACACGGTGACCTTCTTATTATGATGAGCGATGGAGTTTATGAAGGTCCAACGTTCGTTAAAAATGAAGGTATATGGCTAAAACGGAAAATCAGGCAAATAAAAACGAAAGAACCCCAGGAAATTGCTGATTTATTATTAGAAGAGGTAATCCGAAGCAATAACAATATGATTCGTGATGATATGACGATAGTTGTTGCAAAAATAAAGAAAATGACGCCGAAATGGGCAACGATTCCTGCTACTGTATCGAACGTATAGCTTTTTACACCTTTGGCTACGCTTATAAAAAAAGGAACTATAAGCGTAGGAGGTATTATTGATGGAAGTAGGAACGATTCGCCAAGTATTACTAATCACGGATGGATGTTCTAATAGTGGTGAAGATCCGGTTGTGAGTGCAAGTCGTTTATTTAAAGCGGGGATTGTTGTAAATGTAATTGGAATCGTCGATCGTAACGATGGAAACTCCGAAAGCTTTACAGAAATTAATGAAATTGCAACAGCCGGTGGTGGCGTAAGTCAAATCGTGTATGAAGAGGATTTATCCCAAACGGTACAAACAGTAACCGTCCAAGCGATGTCCCAGACGATTCAAGGGGTCGTTAATAAAGAGTTGACGCAAATTTTCGGTGAACAAAAGCAAATCGAAGATATAGCCCCCGAAGAACGCAGGGAAGTCGTTGAACTAGTTGAAGAAATGGGAGAGACGGCAAATTTAGAAGTATTAATTTTAGTTGATACTAGCGCAAGCATGCATAGTAAATTACCGACGGTAAAAGAGGCGCTCTTAGATTTATCCTATAATTTACAAGCTCGTCGGGGACAAAACGAATTTGCGATTTTCCAATATCCTCATAAAAACAAAACGATTAGTCCTATAGCGACTTGGACGAGCGAATTACAATCGATGTCTGTTATTTTCCCACAATTACAATTAGGAGGAATGACACCAACAGGCCCGGCCTTAGCCGAAGCATTAAAACAATTTACGCACAAACAAATTGAAGGAACGATTCCAAATGCATACGATAGCGAAGAAGCATAGGATCGTCTTACGCCGGGGTACAAAAATACACGGTCGTTGGCACAACCGTACGTATCGCGTCCTTAGAGAGCTCGGTTCTGGAACAGTCGGCACTGTCTATCTTTGTCAACATCAAGGTAACTATGTCGCTCTAAAGTTAAGTGAGCAATCTTTTAGTATGATGAAAGAAGTTGAAGCATTACGGACGTTAAAGCAAGGTAAGGTTCAAGACAGCGGTCTTGGACCTTATTTAATTGACGTTGACGATTGGCAATTAGCACAGGGAAAAACGTTATCTTTTTATGTCATGGAGTATATTCAAGGGGTTACTTTAAAGCAGTTTGTAAGACGTAAGGGTCCTCAAGGTTTACGTCTTGTTTTATTCCAGTTATTAGACCAGCTCGAGCGACTCCATCGACTTGGCTACGTCTTCGGCGACTTAAAAAGTGAAAATATCATTGTCATGACAAATCCTTCCCGTGTACGTTTAATTGATGTAGGAGGTATGACGAAAATAGGAAGCTCGGTAAAGGAATATACAAACTTTTACGATCGGGCCTATTGGCGCCTAGGTAAGCGCGTGGCCGAACCAAGTTACGATTTATTTGCTCTAACGATGGTCATGTTATCAATTTTTTATCCAAAAAAGTTTACCCGGGTAGATGAAAATTTCACGTTTTTACGTCGGCGAATTTTACAAGTGAAGTCCTTGCACATATTTGCTCCAGTCTTAATACAAACGTTGGCCGGTACGTACAAAAATGTACCCCATATGCGTAAAGAATTGCATAGACGTCTCGCTTATGAAACACAACAAAAACAATCGATCAAAGTATCAGGAAAAGAAATCGTTCTTTTAATGAGTAGTGCCGGAATGTTTTATTGCATCGTTTATCTTTTGACGATATTGTTTTAGCGTATGAACTACATTTATATAACGAGAAGACAATCGATAAGCCACCTAAATAACAAAGCCGATTGTCTTTTTACTTTTAGAAACTTTAAGATGCTATTTAATATAAAAATAGGTATAATAAATAAGAGTAAACGTTGAGAAAGGTAGTAAATATTCGATAAGCTTTTATCAATAGGAAGAGGCAAAAAGATGGAATATAAGACGCTTCGCTTTTTACAACAAAAGCAAATTATTTTGCAAAACAAAACGGTAGTCGTAGCCGTATCGGGAGGGCCCGATTCTGTCGCTTTGTTACATTTTTTAAAAACGTATCAATATACATGGAATATGCGACTAATTGCTGTTACGATCAATCATCAATTGCGCAAAGAAGCGGAGGAGGATGTTCGCTACGTTGAAGGCTTGGCGAAACGATGGAGTCTTCCTTTCATTACGGAAAAAATTGACGTTCATTCCTTAGCAAAACGGGAAAAAATCTCTGTACAAATGGCGGCTCGTAAATTACGTTATGAAGCGTTAGCGAAAGTGATGGAAGAGAAAAAGGCTGATTACCTAGCTTTCGGACATCACGCCGATGACCAGATCGAAACCTTACTCATGTCCTTTATGCGTACGACAAATTTAAGCGGGTTAAGGGGTATTCCTGTTCGACGCCCCTTTCATCGGGGTGAGATTATTCGCCCGCTTCTTGGAGTAACTCGAGAGGAAATTGAGCGATACTGTACTAAGCATAATTTATCACCGCAACTTGACCCAAGCAATGAAGATGTATCGTATATTCGTAATTACGTTCGTAAATTCGTCGCACCCCCACTAAAGGAAAAAAGTGATTATTTACACCAGACTGTACAACGTTTGAGTGAGACTTTACAAGAGGATGAAAGCTATTTATTAGCAGAAGCAAAGCGCCATTTTGAACGTCTTGTTCAACGAGTGCCAAGCGAACAGAAAGTAATTATAAACCGACAGGATATTCGTCGATTAGCTCCCCCTTTACAAAGGAGAATATATCGATTAACATTAGACTATCTATATGAAACTGTACCACCTCAACTTAGCTATATTCATGAACAGTTATTTCTATCTTTATTAGAAGAAGATGTGAGCAATCAGCAACTTCATTTTCCACAAAATTTAACCGTTGAAGTTGTTTATGACAATCTCGAACTATATTTTAATGGCAAAGAAACGAAAGCTTTCCATACATATGTTCACGATATACCTGCAACGGTGCAATTGCCTAATGGGGCTACACTTCATATTGCACCAACAAAGCGAACTGTTCATGATGAAAAGCCCCACGAATTTATATGTGCCGCATCGGAAGTGACCTTTCCAATACAAATTCGCACCCGTAAACCTGGTGACCGTATGCGTTACCGTGGTTTGAATGGAAGTAAAAAAATTAAAGACATTTTAATCGATGAGAAAGTCCCACGGAAGAAGCGGGAGGAGCAGTTACTCGTTGTCGATTATACTGGGCGAATTTTATGGTTAATAGGCTTACGGAAAGGACTGACAACCGAGGCTAAGGAGGAGACAGTATACTTATCGTTCACATACAAAAAATAGAGGAGGACCTACATGCATAACGATATTGAAAAAGTCTTAATAACAGAGGAAGAAATCGAAGCTAAATGTGTAGAAATTGGTCGCATGCTGACAGAAGAGTATAAAGATAAATTTCCTTTATTAATCGGAGTATTAAAAGGGGCTACCCCATTTATGGCCGACTTATCGCGCTGTATCGAGACGCATGTGGAAATGGATTTTATGGCAGTCTCTAGCTATGGGAGTCGTACGACATCCTCAGGGGAAGTGCGAATTTTAAAAGACCTTGATGCAAAAGTAGAAGGTCGCGACATCATTATCGTTGAAGATATTATCGATAGTGGTTTAACGCTAAGTTATTTAGTTGATCTTTTTAAATATCGTCAAGCAAATTCAGTGAAGATTGTTACGCTTTTGGATAAGCCAGCCGGCCGTAATGCAAAAATTACCGCCGATATCGTCGGCTTTGAAGTGCCGAACGAATTCGTCGTCGGTTATGGGCTAGATTATGATGAACGATATCGGAATTTACCTTATATCGGTATCTTAAAAAAAGAAGTCTACGACGAATAAAAGTAGATATAATAAAGAAGAGTATTTAGTTGGAAACAAGTTTTTTAATATGATACTATGTATTGTAGCTTTCCCGCTTGTGGGAGGAGGTTTTTAGATGGATCGGGTTTTCCGAAATGTGCTATTTTATGCACTAATTTTTATTGTCTTAATCGGTGTCATCAGCATGTTTAAAGGCCAAAACGACCAATCTGAACAATATAACGTCGAAGAATTTATGCAGGCGTTAGACAGTGGTCAAATTGCTGAAATGACAATGCAACCGAAAAATAAAATTATTCGTATAACCGGAGTACTTGAACAGGATAATAAACCTTTTGTCGTTCAAGTACCTGACAATACTGAAATAATTGCAGATATTACGGAAAAAGCAAGAGAGCAAAGCATTTTGAAAGTTGCTGAAGAAGAGCAACCGAGTGCCTTTTTAAACTTTCTTGCGATGATGTTGCCGTTTCTCTTAATCGGGCTGATCTTCTTCTTTATATTCACCCGAGCCCAAGGTGGTGGCGGTGGCGGTAGAGTAATGAACTTCGGTAAAAGTAAGGCGAAACTTTACGATGAAGAAAAAGTAAAGGTGCGCTTCTCAGATGTTGCCGGAGCTGACGAAGAGAAACAAGAGCTAGTAGAAGTTGTCGAGTTTTTAAAAGATCCGCGTAAATTTACAAAAGTCGGAGCACGAATTCCTAAAGGTGTCCTCCTTGTAGGACCACCAGGAACAGGTAAAACCTTGCTCGCTCGGGCCGTAGCAGGAGAAGCGGGAACACCGTTTTTCTCTATTAGTGGTTCAGACTTCGTAGAAATGTTCGTCGGTGTTGGTGCCTCACGAGTTCGGGACTTATTCGAAAATGCGAAAAAGAATGCGCCATGTATTGTCTTTATCGACGAAATTGATGCGGTCGGTAGACAACGTGGGGCGGGGCTCGGTGGTGGACACGATGAACGAGAGCAGACGTTGAACCAGTTACTCGTTGAGATGGACGGATTCGATGCGAACGAAGGAATTATAATGATTGCTGCGACGAACCGACCGGATATTTTAGACCCGGCTCTTTTACGCCCTGGACGTTTCGATCGTCAAATTACAGTCAATCGCCCGGATGTAAAGGGACGAGAAGCTGTCTTAAAAGTACACGCTCGTAATAAGCCCCTTGGTGAGGATGTCGATTTAAAGACGATTGCGATGCGTACGCCTGGGTTTTCTGGTGCAGATTTAGAAAACTTATTAAACGAAGCTGCCTTAGTCACTGCCCGTTGGAATAAAAAAGTAATTACAATGGAAGAAATTGACGAAGCGATTGACCGAGTAATCGCAGGACCAGCGAAGAAAAGTCGAGTCATCTCGGAAAAAGAACGAAAAATCGTCGCCTATCACGAAAGTGGGCACACTGTAATCGGTATGGTTTTAGATGATGCTGAAACAGTGCATAAAGTGACAATTGTACCTCGAGGGCAAGCCGGTGGTTACGCCGTCATGTTGCCGAAGGAAGATCGGTATATTGTCACTCGCCCAGAGTTATTCGATCGAATTACCGGACTTTTAGGCGGTCGAGTCGCTGAAGAAATTATTTTCGGTAAAGATAACGTTAGTACTGGAGCGTCTAACGACTTCCAACGTGCAACCGCGATTGCAAAAAGTATGATTACCGAGTACGGAATGAGCGAACGAATTGGACCGACTCAGTTTAATGGTAGTAGCTCATCGGAAGTATTTCTCGGTCGCGATTTACACAGTGAGAAAAACTATAGTGAATCGATTGCTCGAGCGATCGATGAGGAGACACAAAGCTTTATTAACAAATGTTACGAACGAGCAAAAAACATCTTACTAGAACATCGCGAGCAACTAGAGCTAATCGCCGAAAAACTTCTCGAGGTCGAAACGTTAGATGCAGAACAAATTAAGTCCTTGTTCGAGCACGGTGTAATGCCGGAAAAAGATGAAGCAACTACTTCTGATGAGAAAACAGAAAAAACAGAAGAAGAGCCAACAGTTGTACAAGAAGAAGGCGAAGCAACTGACAAAACAGTAGAAGAGCAAGAAGATGTTAAAATCAACATCCAAGCGCAAGAGCAAGAAGAGACAATTGTAAAACGGGACGGAGAACCGGAAAAAGAATAATTTCGAATAATAAACTAAATAAATAAAGGCCTCTATGGACAGTCCCTGTACCGGAATGTCTTAGAGGCTTTTTTTATGAGTAAAAGGAACTTACCTTAAGTGCATGAAACCTTTTCACTGTGGTATATTTAATACATAAGAGGAATGAAGGGCGGTAACGTCATGATTTTTGTGATTGATATCGGGAATACGAATACAGTTCTAGGCGTATTTGCCAATGATCAATTATATTACGAATGGCGAATTCAAACGGATCGGCACAAAACGGAAGATGAATTTGCGATGTTATTTAAGCAATTGTTTAATGATAGAGGTTTATCGTTTACACAAATCGATTCGATCATTATTTCTTCCGTCGTACCACCGATTATGAATGCATTGGAGAAAATGTGTGAAATTTACTTCGGTATCGAACCGATGATTGTCGGAAGCGAAGATGTGCAATTGCCATTAGAGATTTCTTATCCGCAGCCGAAGGAAATTGGAGCAGATCGAATTGTAAATGCTATTGGTGCCTTAGAGCTATATGAAAGTCCGTTTGTAATCATTGACTTTGGAACAGCTACGACCTTTTGTTACGTCAATGAAAAACAGCAATATATTGGCGGAATTATCGCGCCAGGAATAAAAATTTCCATGGATGCCCTCTATGCTCACGCATCTAAATTGCCGAAAATTGAAATCGAAAAACCGGATAATATTATCGGCCAATCGACGGTTGAAGCGATGCAGTCAGGGGTATATTACGGTTATGTAGGACAAGTTGATGGAATCGTTAGGAAAATTCAACAAGAAAGAAACCGTCCAACAAAAGTTATTGCCACTGGGGGTCTAGCTCAACTAATAGCTGAAGGCTCTGAAACGATTGATGTCGTTGAAGAACATTTGACGTTGATTGGTTTATACCGTATTTATAAGTATAATAAAATGCTAAAGGAAGGAAAATAAATGAAAGACTATTTAATAAAAGCGACTGCCTACGATGGAAAAGTTCGTTGTTATGTTGCTGTAACAACTAACACTGTGGAAGAAGCTCGTGAACGCCAAGATACATGGCCTACCGCTTCTGCAGCCTTAGGTCGCTCTTTAACGATAACGACATTAATGGGTGCAATGTTAAAAGGAGACGATACATTAACGACGACGATAGCTGGAAACGGCCCTCTTGGGCAAATCGTTGCAGATGCTAATGCAAAAGGGGAAGTTCGAGGTTACGTACAACAGCCACACGTCGACTTTCCATTAAATGAGCAAGGCAAGCTCGATGTGAGCCGCGCTGTTGGAGAAGGAGTTTTAAGTGTTGTAAAAGATTTAGGTTTAAAAGATTATTTTACGGGCCAAGTACCAATCGTATCTGGCGAAATTAGTGAAGATTTCACTTATTACTTCGCGAACTCTGAACAAATTCCATCAGCCGTTGGTGCAGGTGTTCTTGTTGCCCCAGATTACCATATTCTCGCTTCAGGAGGCTTTATATTACAAGTAATGCCTGGAGCTGATGATTTTGTTATTGGGCAATTAGAAGAAAACATTGCAAAGCTTCCCCAATTATCGCATTTTATAGAAGAGGGAAATAATCCAGAAGCAATTATAAAACAACTCGTACCAGAACAATCTCTCCAAATATTAGAAAAGATGCCCGTGCAATTTAAATGCCGTTGTTCAAAAGAGCGAATGTTACGAGCGATTAAAGGATTAGGAAAGGCAGAAGTGGAATCGATGATTCGGGAAGACCAAGGCGCTGAAACGACATGCCATTTTTGTAATGCTATTTATACGATTACCGAAGAAGAGTTGAAACAATTAATTGAAGGCTAAACTTGTGTAAAGATCCGAAACAGAAGTTACTTTCTTTTGTTTCGGATCTTTTTGTAAAAACTTTCACTAAAACTAGTTAAAAAGATTGACATTTTCGAAAAAGCTGTATATATTAATATTAATCATATAAGTTTACTATGAATTAGGAGGAAGCGCGTTGAAGTTAGCGAAAGATGTATCTCATTTAATTGGTGAGACACCAATTGTGAAGTTGAACCGTTATGTTGAAGAAGGTAGTGCGGATATTTATGTAAAGCTCGAATATTTTAACCCTGGAAGCTCAGTAAAGGATCGAATTTCCTTAGCGATGATTGAACGTGCAGAAGAAGAAGGAAAAATAAAACCCGGCGATACGATTATCGAACCGACGAGTGGAAATACTGGGATTGGTTTAGCGATGGTAGCTGCAGCGAAAGGATATCGCTTAATCGTCGTAATGCCTGATACGATGAGTTTAGAACGTCGCAATTTACTCCGAGCCTATGGTGCTGAACTCCATTTAACTCCAGGAGCCAAAGGGATGAAAGGAGCAATTGAAAAAGCTGAAGAACTTGTTAAGGAGCACGGATATTTTTTACCACAACAATTCGATAACGAAGCAAATCCAAAAGTTCACGAACTAACGACAGGGCCGGAGATTGTCAAACAAATGGAAGATGGTCTCGATGCGTTTGTATCGGGAATTGGAACTGGGGGAACAATCACTGGTGCTGGAAAGGTATTACGCGAACATTTCCCAAATATAAAAATTTATGCTGTTGAACCTAAAGATTCTCCTGTTCTTTCGGGAGGTTCGCCAGGTCCTCACAAGATTCAAGGAATTGGAGCAGGTTTTGTACCGAAAGTGCTCGATACAAACATTTATGATGAAGTATTACAAATTGCTAATGAGGAAGCCTTCGAAGCTTCCCGTTCCGTTGCAAAACAAGAAGGAATTCTCGGTGGTATTTCATCAGGAGCTGCAATTGCTGCTGCACGGAAAGTAGCGAGGGAACTAGGTGAAGGCAAGAAAGTTCTCGCAATTTTACCGGATAATGGCGAACGTTATTTATCGACAGCCTTATACCAATTTGATGAATAGTTTTTCACATTACTAAAGAAAATAGACAAAAGACGAAAGCGATGCATTGATTGTGTCGCTTTTTTATTTTTCTAAGTAAAAAACGTACGAAGACATTCGTTTGTGGTAAACTAAGTAATATATAATTCTAACTTGTTTTTTGTGAACAAATGAGCAAGCTTGATAAGTTAAACGTAATTTTGTATTACATTCTAAACATAAAAGAATGAGGTATGTAACGATGAAGTTAAAAACGAAGACAAAACAATTAGACTTATCTACTAAAACCCATGTGATGGGAATTTTAAATGTGACACCTGATTCATTTTCCGACGGTGGAAAATATGACGATATCGCACAAGCGGTCGAACGAGCGATCCAAATGGAAAAGGAAGGAGCCGATATAATCGATGTCGGTGGTGAGTCGACAAGGCCAGATCATAAGCCGATTACAGCAGAGGAAGAGATGCGTCGTGTACTTCCAATAATCGAAGCATTACGCGAAAGACTTACCGTACCCATTTCAATCGACACATATAAAGCAAAAACCGCAAAAGCAGCACTAGAAGCAGGTGCAGACATGATTAACGATATTTGGGGCGCAACTTACGACCCAGAGATGGCAAACGTCGCAGCAGATTATAACGTGCCTATTATTTTAATGCATAATCGCACATCAAAAGAATACAACTCCATTATCGACGATATGATTGCAGATTTAGAACGGAGTATCAATCTTGCTAAAAAATCAGGCGTACGGGATGAACAGATTGTGCTTGATCCGGGAATTGGTTTTGGTAAGCACCTTCGAGACAATTTCGTCGTAATGCAACATCTCGATCGTCTTACCTCTCATTTTGATTATCCGTTTCTTTTAGCGACTTCTCGAAAATCTTTTATTAATGAAATAATTCCAAGTGAACCGGAAGAACGAGATAATGCAACCGGAGCAACGACGTGTTTAGGAATTACTAAAGGTGTACAAATCGTCCGTGTACATGATGTGAAACGAACAGTAGAGCTAACAAAAATGATGGATGCAATGACAAAGGGATTGAAATAAAATGGATCGAATAAATTTAAATGGTTTATCCTTTTACGGATATCATGGGCTTTTTCCAGAAGAAAATCGTCTCGGCCAACATTTTAAAGTGAATGTTGAATTATACTTACCATTACAAAAGGCTGGCGAAACAGATGAAATGAAATATTCTATTGATTATGGAATGGTGCATGACATCGTTAAAGAAATTGTAACTGGCGAACCGAAAAACTTAATCGAAGCTGTCGCGGAGACGATTGCTACTGAAATACTAAATCAATTTCCTACTGTTCACGCTTGTGTAATTGAAGTAGTAAAACCTAATCCACCGATTGAAGGACATTATGAATCAGTGTCTGTACGAATAAAAAGGGAGAGAAAGTAAATGAACATTTCATTTGTCGGATTAGGATCGAACATTGAGCCGCGTGAGGAAAACTTAAACCGTGCATTACAATTAATTGAAGAAAACGATGACGTCACAATCGTCAAACGTTCCTCTATTTACGAAACAGAACCTGTCGACTATACAGAGCAAGATAAGTTTTTAAATATGGTAATTAAGCTCGAAACGTCTATGAAAAATTTAGAGTTGTTGCAATTTTTGCAAGAAGTTGAAACTACCCTAGGTAGAAAGCGCGAAGAAGAGATTGAAAAGGGGCCGAGAACGATTGACCTTGACATTTTGTTATTTAACAATGAAAATAGAGACTTGGATGTGTTAAGAATCCCTCATCCAAGGATGCATGAACGAGCTTTTGTGCTTGTACCTTTAAGTGAAATAGCGCCAGATCAAGTTATGCCTACCTCGGGAAGGCGAATCGATGAATTGTTAGAACAACTACCGGAAAAAGAAATAGAAGAAGTTGTTCTTTATAAGAAGGTTACATAATGAAGTAGACAATTTTTCTTATCTATATATAATTATAGATTGCTTCTCACGTAGTCAGTTGATAAACTAGAAGCTAAATTTCCTATTTAAATAAAAAGCGAAAAGGGTTTTCTTTTTCTTTTTTGTGTAGACTGAATAGAGGATGCCCGTTTGGAGCGAAGTCAATATATACATATTAAAAAATGAATTCTAAGTTATTGGAGTGATCAAAAGTGGCAGAACATTTAACAGACCAAGAACAGGTGCGCCGCGAGAAGTTAGCTGAATATTATGAGAAAGGTCTTGATCCCTTCGGAGAAAAGTTTGAACGCACTCACGTTGCCCAAGAGTTACACGAAGCCTATGGCGAAAAGACGAAGGAAGAATTAGCTGAAATTGAACAAGTTGTTACTGTAGCTGGACGTGTGATGACGAAGCGCGGGAAGGGGAAGGTTGGCTTTTCCCATATTCAGGATGTGAGCGACCAAATTCAGTTATACGTCCGTAGAGATGATGTCGGTGAGGAAGCATATGAAATTTATAAAACTGTAGATATCGGTGATATTGTCGGAGTAACGGGTATTGTTTTTAAAACGAATGTAGGCGAGCTATCAATTCACGTACAAGAGTTTACCTTACTTACAAAATCGCTACGACCATTACCAGATAAATATCATGGACTCCAAGATATTGAATTACGTTATCGCAAACGCTACTTAGACTTAATTACAAATGAGGAAAGTCGCGATACATTCATTATGCGTAGTAAAATAATTCAAGCAATGCGTAATTATTTAAATGAAAAAGGCTTTTTGGAAGTAGAAACACCAATGCTCCATACAATTCCAGGTGGGGCAAACGCTCGTCCTTTTGAAACGCACCATAATGCTTTAGGTATGGATTTATATATGCGAATTGCAATCGAACTTCACTTAAAGCGTCTGATTGTCGGAGGTTTGGAGAAAGTTTATGAAATTGGTCGTGTATTTAGAAACGAAGGAATATCTACACGTCATAATCCAGAGTTTACGATGATTGAACTATACGAAGCCTATGCAGATTATAAAGACATTATGGCATTAACGGAAAATCTCGTTGCCCATATTGCTAAGGAAGTTCATGGGACGACGACAATTCCATATGGTGAGGATGAAATAGATTTAGCTCCTCCTTGGAACAGAATTCACATGGTTGATGCGATTAAAGAACATACAGGGGTAGACTTCTGGAGAGAAATGTCCGATGATGAAGCTCGTGAATTAGCTAAAGAACATAATATCGAAATTACGGATATGATGACCTATGGACATATTGTTAATGAATTCTTTGAACAAGTAGTAGAAGAAAAGTTAATTCAGCCGACCTTTGTATACGGCCACCCTGTAGAAATTTCACCATTAGCAAAAAAGAATAAAGAAGATGAACGATTTACTGACCGCTTTGAATTGTTTATCGTTGGAAGAGAACACGCAAATGCGTTTACAGAATTAAATGACCCAATCGATCAGCGTGCACGTTTTGAAGCGCAAGTCAAAGAGCGTGCAGCAGGAAACGAAGAGGCTCATTTAATGGACGAGGATTTTATTGAAGCTTTAGAATACGGAATGCCACCGACAGGCGGACTAGGAATTGGGATCGATCGGCTTGTTATGTTACTTACAAATGCACCATCGATTCGCGATGTATTATTATTCCCACAAATGCGAACGAAATAATAAATATATAGATTTAGTAAAAGAGACTCCTTTTATGCATACGAAACTTTTATTAAAAGGAGTCTTTTTTCTATTAATATATAGAAAAGCAAAAGTAAAAAAGCAAAAAAGCTGACGTTAAAAGAAAAATATTATACAATTTATGTAAAGGTAGCAAGCTCTAAACGTTGATTTAATCGTGTTTTAGGCTGAATGTAAATTTAATTTTGCAATCGGAGTGATATTACGGTTGCATTTTTCAATCGTTCTATGTTATAGTTATTATCGGTCTTGAGAGACAGACTTTCAGGCCAAATGAAAGAGAAAAAAATCTTTTAAAAAACTTTATAAAAAGTGTTGACAAGAATCAGTCGACCATGTTATATTATAAAAGTCGCTGTTAAACAGCCGACAAAAACATTGCTCTTTGA
>CALGOZ010000120.1 GCA_937960785.1 uncultured Pseudogracilibacillus sp. | reverse complement strand
TATTTCGTTTACAGTAAACACACACGCTGTATACAGTATCTGAAAAAAATTTATTCTATTTACAGTAGGTCGGTATTTGTTATTAAATTAAAATGAAAAGACCGAATCACGATAAAGAGTGATTCGGTCTTACTTATTACGAGCGGTTTGTTACAACAATTTCGTCGTCTTCTACCGTTACAAGTACATCTTCAATTTGTTCATATTCTAAAATTAAATCAGTTAATTGATCTTCAATTTCTGTTTGAATGACGCGACGTAATGGACGTGCACCAAAGCGAGGATCGTAGCCTAATTCGACAAGTTTTTCTTTTGCTTCATCTGTTACTTCGATTGTTATTTCCTCATTTTCGATTGTTTCTTCTAATTCAGTAATCATTAGGTCAGCGATTTTCAATAAGTCTTCTTTCGTTAATTCGTTAAACGTAATAATTGAATCGAATCGGTTTAAAAACTCTGGACGGAAATAATCGCTTAAATCCTCTAACGTCGTTATTGCTTCGTGATTATTTTGGAATCCTACATTGACTCGTTTTACATGACTTCCAGCGTTACTTGTCATAATGATTACTGTATCTTTAAAGCTAACCCGTCTGCCGTGTGAATCGGTTAAATGACCATCCTCCATAATTTGTAGGAACATGTTTTGTACATCAGGATGAGCCTTTTCAATCTCATCGAGTAGGACGATAGAGTAAGGTTTGCGACGAATTTGTTCAGTTAATTGTCCTGCTTCTTCATGACCTACGTAGCCTGGAGGAGAACCGATTATTTTCGATACTGCATGCTTCTCCATATATTCGCTCATATCGAGGCGGACGATTGCGTCACGGTCGCCGAATAATTCTTCAGCTAATACTTTTGAGAGTTCTGTCTTACCAACACCTGTCGGACCTACGAATAAGAAGGATCCGATTGGACGATATTTCGACTTTAATCCCGCACGGCTACGACGGATTGCTTTTGCAATTTTTTCAACCGCTTCGTCTTGCCCGATTACTTTCGCTTTTAATTGGTCAGCGAAGTGACGTAATTTTTGTTGTTCGTCAGATTGTAATTTAGTTACTGGAATACCAGTCTTCTCTTCGACAAGCTTCTCTACATCGTCGACTGTAACTACAGAACGGATTTCAACTTTATTATCTTCCGCTTTATCTAACTGCTTTTGTAACTGGATTTCTTGATAACGAAGATGGGCAGCTAGTTCATAATCTTCTTTTTCGGCTGCTTCTTCTTTTTCTTTTACAATTTGTTCGAGCTGTTTTTCTAAAGATTCAACGTCTTGTTCTGAGTTTTTTAAGTTTAAACGAGAACCTACCTCATCCATTAAATCAATTGCCTTATCTGGTAAAAAACGATCTTGGATATAACGGTTTGACAAGGTTACGAAAGCTTCGATTACGTCTTCTGGATATTCTACTTCGTGGAAGGCTTCGTAGCGATCCTTTAATCCGTTTAAAATTTCAATCGTATCTTCAATGGATGGTTCATTGACGATAATCGGCTGGAATCGGCGTTCTAAGGCCGCATCTTTTTCTATTTCGCGATATTCTTTTAATGTCGTTGCCCCAATAACTTGTAGCTCACCACGAGCTAAAGCTGGTTTCAAAATATTTCCTGCATCCATTTGAGAGCTCTCTGCCGTTCCTGCTCCGACAATGAGATGAATTTCGTCAATGAATAAAATAACCTCAGGACGTTCTTTTAATTCTTGAATTAACTGTTTCATTCGTTCCTCAAATTGACCTCGAATGCCTGTATTAGCAACTAAGGAAGCAACGTCTAAGAGGTATACTTCCTTATTTAATAATTTTGCTGGGACGTCTCCTTCAACAATTTTTAAAGCTAATCCCTCTGCAATCGCAGTTTTACCTACACCTGGCTCACCGATTAAAACGGGATTATTTTTATTCCGGCGGTTTAGCGTTTCAATTGTTCGTTTAATTTCTTTATCTCGACCAATTACTGGATCGATCTTACCTTCTCGGGCTTGATCGGTCACATTCGTACCTAAATCATCAAGTAAGCCGCCACCTTGTTGTCCTTGTTTCATCGTATGAACATTTTGCTGGGCACTTCCACCCATCTGTCCTTGGAAAAATGGATGAGAAAAGAAGTCATGGTTATTGAAAAAGCCTGCTGCATCTTTCATCTGACTTTGGATAGCTTCAAAACAATCAGTACATACGTGCAATTGTTTACGTTCATTATTTAATTGCAATGTCACATTTACATTAGCTCGATTTACTCCGCAATGTTGACATTTCATTATTCATTCCTCCTTTTAAAACATATCCAATTTTATCTATTTTTATTTTAACTTTGACTTTCCATTTCTGACTTTGACTATTCTTGACTTTAACTATATTATATATTGACCTTTTTTGACTTTCAAGTGTTTAAGCTCAAAAAAATTAAAAAAGACGAAGAAATTTTATTCCTCGTCCATTAGTAATGCGGGACCTACTAATTCTTTTACTAATAGATCATCTAAGCTTTTAAAAGTATAGCCCCGCTTTTTCAAGTCTATTATAACCCGATCTAACGCTTCCGCATTGTCCTTTGAAACTGTGTGTAATAAGACAATTGCTCCAGGATGAGCTTGTTTCATCATTTGATTGTAGGAGTATTCCCAACCCCGTTGACGATCGGTCTCCCAATCCTTAAAGGCAACAGACCAAAAAACATGTACATATCCTAGTTCTTCAATCCATCTTAACGTATTTTCATTAAAAGTCCCCCGAGGTGGCCGAACATAAGCCATCTCTTTTTGATCGGTTAGTTGGGCGACTTGTTTTTCGACTCGTTCTAATTCCTTCTTAATTTTATCTTTATTCATCTTCGTAAAGTCAGGGTGACTATAAGAATGATTACCTATAATATGGCCGTCTTGGACCATTTGTTTAATAAGCTCTGGTTCTTCCTCAACATAATGCCCCGTAACAAAAAAAGTGGCTGGCACGTTATGTTTTTTTAATACTTGGAGAACATCGGGAGTATATCCTTGTTCATAGCCGTTATCGAAGGTTAAATATATGTTTTTTTCATCAGTAAGCTCTGCATAATAAGCAAACCGGTTTTCTATAAGTTGTTCGTACCTACCAATATCAGGGCGCCGTTCATCCTTCGATGGTTTAAAGCCCCAGCCGTAACTATAAGCCGTCGATACAATAAAAAAACTCGTTAATAAAAAAACTCCAATTACACCGACATAGTTCAACCTCATCTTCGTCGCTCCTTACTAAAATAGTTCCACCGTTAGTATTTACCTTGTATATATTAAATATGTAAAAAGCGACGATTAAAAAAACAGAGTTCTTATCGGTAATGAAAATTTAAACCGACATAACTCTGTTTCAAAAAGTTATTTTCCTTTAAAGCTTGGTTGACGTTTCTCTAAAAAGGCTTTAACTCCCTCAGCATGGTCTTCCGTTCCACGCATTTTTAGCTGACCGACTTTTTCACGTTCTAAAATATCCCGTAATTCATCGACTGTCCGTTCGTGATAAATTAATTTCGTTTCAATTAAAGCTAAAATTGGTGATGCTTGTAATTTCATCGCTACTTGTTTTGCAGCATCAAGGGCATCTCCGTCCGTCATTACATCGACGAAGCCGAGCTTTTTTGCATCGTCACCAGACACTTGTTTTAAGCTCCAAATAAATTGTTTAGCTTGATGTATACCGAGACGCTTCTCAAGTAAGAAATGACCACCACCATCGGGAATTAAACCGATACCGGCAAATAACATACCGAAACGAGCCTCATTACTCGCCACAATGTAATCAGCATTTAATGCATAGCTTAAGCCCAAGCCTGCTGCGGAACCGTTTACAGCAGAAATAACAATTTTCGGCAGTAAATATAGATCTATTGCAATTTCAGACACAACGTCCATTACTTCATCAAACCCGGAAGGATCGTTCATTTCTTTCATCATCGTAATATCCCCACCGGCGGAGAATGCTTTCCCTTCTCCAGTTAAAATAAGCACTTTATCATCATTTTCTTTAACCGCTTTCAATTGTTCCGATAGTTGATTTAATGTCGCGACATCTAATGCATTGTAACTTTCTGGACGATTTAATGTAATAATTGATACTCCGTTTTCTCGCGTTAATTTTACATTTTCCATATGTAAGGCACCCCTTTACAATAATGAATGAATATTCACTTACTTATTATAAGCTAATTTTAGATAAATAGAAAGCTCGACTATTTTCATAATCGAGCAACTTCTGTCTTATTTCACTGTATAAGTTAAGGCGATATGATCTTGAATTGGAATCCAAGCTCCGATCCCATGTTTTGTCACATTTTTAATTAGTAGTTCGATATGAGAACCTTTCGACTTCAAATAAACATCTCCATAGACGACTTGTCCTTTTTCATTTACAGCCGGAACGTATGCCTGTAAAATTCCAATTTTTTTCGGGCCTACATTATATACATTATTTAACTTTGTATTCGCACCGACTTTAGTCGTAAAATCTAAAGCAAAAGAAGCCTTTTCCTTCGTCTTTTGTAAAATTAACTTTTTAATCATTTCCGGCTGATCAATTTTATTCATAAGGGCACCTTTTACAGTCTGTTCCTTTTGTTGCACATAGGTCAATTCTTTTCCTTCATTTTGACCTCGGTTATTTAATTCATTCGTATTTACATGCTCATAATCCCAAATAATTGAACTACTCTCCGATTGATAATGAAGTGGCCATCTTCCTAAAAATATTGCTGCTTCATAACCGAACGTAAACGGTGTCGTTTTCACTGTTGATTCATTTAACATTTTAATTAATTCCGGATTTTCAATCGGTTCAGCTGATGCTTCAACTAGTTGTTTCGTCAATTCGCTTGGTTCGACAATCGTTGCATCATCTGACGGGTTAGGGAATGTATTTTCTTTCGTAATTGGTAATACGTTGTTAGGTAATTTTAATTGTTGTTCTTCCTTTTTTGTTTCTTTTTTCCCGTCCTTTTTTTCCGCTGAAACGAGGAAAGGAAAAACGATTACGAGTACTAAGGCTAAAAGTACATATAAAAGACTTCGTACGAACGACATTTGCACATCGATTCACTCCTTTTTTTCTTATTATTCGATTCTCCTTTCTTTTTATGCGAATAAAAACTTCGCACTTTTATCAAATTACCGTAGGATACAAGTTTAATCCTTTATTAAGCGACATTTGAAAAATAAAAAAACTGGATTTTAACATCCAGTTTTAACTTTAGATTGAATTATAAATTATTCGCTTTTTCTTCGTTCGGTGAAGACCGCATTAATGACGCCACCAGTTGTAATTATAATTCCAGATAAGTAAAACCAAATCATTAACACGATTACGGTACCTAAACTGCCATAGGTAATTGAAAAATTTCCTAACGTCTCAACATAATAAGAAAAGGCGTACGAAGTAATTTGCCAAGAAAAGGTGGCAAATAATGTCCCCCATAAAACATAGTGTTCACGAAACTTTTTATTCGGAGCTAATTTGTATAACAAATAAAAAACGATAAAAAACATAATCGACGAACTAACCCAGCGTAAGGTGTTCCAAGACTTTAAAAAACCTTCTGGCATCGGTAAATATGTAGATAAAAATTCAACTAATACTTTACCAAACACCGGTAAAAGCAAGGCAAAAAAGATTGCTAAAACAATTGTCAACATTAAACCAATCGCAACGAGTCGACCGAGAATAAAGTTTCGCTTCGTTTCAACTTGATATGCTTTATTAAACGACCTTGTAATCGCATTAAATCCATTCGATGCTGACCATAAGGTACCAAGTATACTAATTGAAAGCAAACTACCACTTCGATTATTTACGATTTGAGTTAAGTTTTGTTCGATCATTTGTACGACATCAGCTGGTAAATAATCGGATAGCATTTCAATAATCATACGGTCATCTAGAGGAAAATAACCAATTAACGTCACGATAAATAATAACAAAGGAAAAATAGATAATAAGAAAAAATAAGCCAATTGTGCAGATAAACCGAGAACTTCCGCTTCATTAAAACGATCCCAAAACTGTTTACTAAATTGTATTACTTTTTCCATTGCTTTGCCTACTCTCTCGTTTATATTTTCTGCACCTTCGCTTATTTTTCTTTTTATTTTCTTATATTATTTCGTAAATCGGTCGACTGTTTTTTCTACTTGTTCGATTGCATTTAGAGCACTCGTCGAATTGCGGTCGACAAAGGAAGAAACTGTTTCAACAGCACCCTTTGCTAGTTGGACGGTTTCTTTCGGATTTTTTGCAAAATAAGAAACCGTTTGTCCTGTCTGTTGCATTAAGTTTTTACTATATTCCCTTGCATTACGATTTAATAAACTAAGTAAGCCTCCTGCTACTGCACCAGCAATAATACTTGACCAAAACGTACGTTTTCCGTTCATAATCCCCTATCCTTTCAATCGATGTTTTTCACTTATATATTGTAATAGTTTTTCTGTTGCTTCGTCGACTAATTCGTATGTATAATCGAAATTTCCAGTATAATACGGGTCTGGAACATCCGTTTCCTTTGGATTTTCTACAAAGTCCATTAGCTTACGAACTTCGACGCCGTCGTGAGCTTCAGCGACAGACTGTAAATCAGTCATATTTTTTTCATCCATTGCGATGATATAATTGAACCTTTCAAAATCCTCCGCTTTTACTTGGCGGGCGGTCATACCTTCGTAGGAAATCGCAACTTCATCTAACTTTTGTCTCGTTCCCTCATGAGGTACTTTTCCTTCATGCCACGAGGCAGTTCCCGCTGAATCGACTTTAATTTTGTCCCCTAAATTCGCCTTTTTCACTTTATGCCGAAAGACCGCCTCTGCCATCGGTGAACGACAAATATTTCCTAAACAAACGAATAAAACTTGTACCATTTATACCCTCCTTTAATCAGTACAATTTTATAATGGTTGAATACATGCTTCATCGTCGTGCTTCGGATGATTTACATACGTACTTACTTCATACGATTGTAAGTCCGGGTCATCTAATGCAGTTAAAAACTGTTGTGCCTCAATCGGCTGTGTAAACGGTTGTGTTAACCAGTCATCTTCTTTTTCCTTTGGCAAAATAATCGGCATCCGATGATGTATTGGACGCATAAATTCATTTGCATCTTTCGTTAACATCGTGCATGTAAACAACATCTCTTCTCCATTTTCCCATTTATCCCACAATCCTGCAAAGGCAAATAATGATTCACCTTTTACTTGGATACGATGAACAACCTTGTCAGTCTTCTCCTTTGCTTGCCATTCATAGAAACTATCTGCAATGACTAAACAACGTCTGCGAACGAGTAACGAACGGAAGCTCGGCTTTTCATGAGCGGTTTCAACTCGCGCATTTATTAAATTGCTTGCAAACGAAGGATCCTTAGCCCACGAGGGAACAAGTCCCCATTGGATGTAACCACCGCGCTTTTTTTCTCCATCGAAAAGAACGACAAAGACACGCTGGGTCGGGGCGATATTATACCGTACTTCTACAGACTCAGCCATATAATCAATGGCAAAACGTTTACGAATTTCATCTTCTTTTGCTAACAATGTAAAACGACCGCACAAAGCTTATCACCATACTTTCCTATACATAAACGACCCTAGTATTACCAATCATATCGTGGATTCCTTGCTTTTCATCTGTAAAGGCAACGACTAAATACATTAATTTAAGGAAGAAAAATACATTATGCAAGATTCGTCCGACAACTTCACGGTAAAATATATCGGTCCAAGTTAACGTTTGATTCTCTTGTTGAATTACTTTAATGCCGAAGATCATCTTACCTAACGTTTGCTGGAATAATTTCGTCATAACCGCAAAGTAAAGGTAATATACAACGAGAGCAAGAATTCCATTTAAAGTCCAAAAACTAATTTCAATCGGTTCGCCACTATTCATAAATAAAATTGGACTTATAATGATCCCATTTATACTTGATATGATAATAACGTCAATTATATACGCTACAAACCGTAACCAAAAACCAGCTCGTTTTTGCTCCGGCTTTTCTTCTATAGTCGAGTCATTCGTTGATTCTATCTGCGCTTCCGACTCCTGGTCTTGAAAAGTTGTATCGGATACTGTCGATTCTTTCTCATAGCTCATCTTCAGTTCTCTCCTTCCTAGCTTTAATACATATATAGGGCTCTTGGTTGATCGGATTCAGTTAAAAGCGTGCGAATCCATTCGAAGTCAGATTTTTGATTGAAAAAGCTTTGGATACCCGGTGCAAATAAATCGAAGAAACCTAATTCTGCTGTATATTCAACAACTGTAGGATTATCGAAACCGTAATCTTCAATTAATCCATCAATGGTATCGTCTAAAGTTCCGACTTCATCGACTAAATCTACCTCTTTCGCTTGCTTTCCTGTATAAATACGACCATCACCAATTTTACGGACTGTATCTTCGTCCAATCCACGGCCTTCGACAATGACGTTGACGAATTCATCGTACATTTCATCGATCATCGACTGAAGAATCTTCTCTTCTTCTTTCGTCATATCGCGATTTGGTGACATAATGTCTTTATGCTTTCCACTTGTAATCGTATTCCATTTTACTCCATGGTTTTCAGCTAACTCAGCGTAATTAATACTTTCCATAATAACACCAATTGAACCGGTTAATGTTGATGAATGGGCATAAATCTTGTCTGCTGGAGCTGCTACATAATAACCTCCAGAGGCTGCCATAGAACCCATCGAGACGTAAATCGGTTTGTCATACATTTCCTTACTTTCAACGATTAATTGATGAATTTCAGCTGTTTCATATACTGCACCACCTGGTGAGTTTACATGTAAGACAATTGCATCTACCGTGTCATTGCTAAAAGCTTGTTGTAATTGATTAAGAAATACTTCATGATTGTATCCATCGCTTATAAAAATATTTTCCTCGGACATAATTGCACCATCTAAAGTTATTACTACAATTTTTTCCGTTAAACTTCCATCACGAAGCACGTTTTCATTCATATAAAATTCATCAAATTTTAAAAGTTCATCGAATACTCCAGAAGCAATCGATGTCGTTATTCGCACTCCAATCGAGACTACAATAAGTACGATTGCAATTAGAAGTGCTATCATTCTTCTACTTTTCATTCATAACATTCCTTTCTGCTAATATAAAATGCTTATTATAAATCCTACAATAAAACTTTAACAAATACCACCTATTTTTTGTGAAAATGAATGGCGAAGCGGAAAGGATTACGTAAAGTTAAGGGGTGAAATTTTAAAAAATAAAATAAAAAAAGAGGCCGGATCAAAACTCAGCAATTAAAATTTCGGTATACAGTTAAATTGAGTATCGTTCTTTATTTTTATTTCTACATGAAGAACTAGTGTTTTATTCAGCTGTTGCATTTAAAAAACTGATATAAATCCTTCGTCGCATTGCCTAGCCCGTTAAGTTTTTTAGCTGGCTTCATCGCAAGCAAGTTTACACGTAATAACGTTAGCAT
>CALGOZ010000119.1 GCA_937960785.1 uncultured Pseudogracilibacillus sp. | reverse complement strand
AGTGGAAGCGCCCAGCGGGTAGCTTTTCACGAAAACGCAAGCCAACTTACACAGTGGAGGCCTCCAACAAGTAACTTCCCACGAAAACACTACTTAACTTACTTATTAAAAGGCGTGGCTAAATAAGTTAAATTGCTTTTCGAAAAAATCACCGCTAAACATAGTAACTAGGTAAGTTCCATTAAAAACACCTTACAGCAAACCATCAAACAATATCTTTACGTAACTAAATAGAAAAAACTAATCTACACCATCGGTAATTGATTGTACTGACTCAATTGCTGAACGTAGCTTCTTGATTGGAACTTGTCCAGGGGCTGAGCTTTCTACTCCTACTGCGAAAGTCAATACCGAGCCGAAAGCCCAACCAATAATACGACTGATAACACCTAGCTCCCCCATCGACATCGTAATTACAGGAATTTGTAATTTTCGATCGAGCGTACGCGTCACCATAAGCAATCGGTCGACGTCCTCCTTCGCCTGTGGCATGACTGCCAACTTCGCAACCGACGCACCGTAACTTTCCATTCGTTCGCCGAGCTCAATTAGCTGATCTGTGGATGGAGTTTTGGAAAAATGGTGATACGATAACACGAGGTCGACTTCTGCTTCTTTTGCCGCTTCACTTACCGCTTCGACAAAAGCTACCTCGTTTTCCACTTCATAATCAACTGCTGTTACTTTACCTTGCTTACAAACCGCTTCTAACAAAGCAACCTTGCCCTCTTCCGCTAAAGAGATTGGCTCCCCACCTTCCCTTTCCGAACGAATGGTAAAAAGAAGGGGAATATCCGTCTCCCTTTCGATTCGTTCAAGCACATCAAGCACTGCATCCGTATCAGCTAACAATGTAAAAAAATCTGCCCGCCATTCAATTACATCCGGATGAACTGTAATTACTTGTTGCAACTGATCTTCAATCTCTTCGACAGTTCTTCCTGTAATTGGTACACAAATTAAAGGATTCTGTTTATGATTAACAAATAGACCCATCTTTCCTACACTCCATTTCCAGCAAAACACAATTATTAATGAAAAAATCAACAAAACTACAAAGCTTACAGACTAATTAATTGTTAAAATTATACTAAAACAGATTTAACTTCCGCAATAATTCACGCGATTATCCTTCATACATTTCCGAATCCAAAATCCCATTCTTCAAAACTCCATCTCTCTAATTGTTTGTATAAAAAGTCTACTATACACTACTAAATCAAAACCACCGACATCGCGCACTCCACTTCTCTAATTATTCGCGCACTAATTTACTACTCACTTCGAACCTCTGAATCCTAACCATCGCGCTCCCCTCTTCAAATGTTCACATAAGAATTCCCTATACATCTCTAACATTGAAATCCCAAATATCCTGCCCTACTTCTCCAATTCTTCGCGGGATAATTTCTCGTACACTTCTGGATCTTGAAACTCCCGAGCATTCCGCACGTATACTTCAACCGACATTTGTAACATTTGTAAATCGATTTCATTTACTTCCCGGACGACTTCACCCGGACTGCCAAGAACGAGAGAATTTGGCGGAATTTCCTTACCTGAAGGCACAAGAGCATTCGCTCCAATAATTGAATTCGCTCCGATAATCGCTCCATCGAGTACCGTAGCACCAATCCCAATAAGCGCACCCTTTTTCACATGACATCCGTGTAAGACAGCATTATGTCCAACTGTGACATTATCTTCAACGATTAGAGGGAAACCTCGATTCAAATGACAGACAACGTTCTCTTGAATACTACAACGATTTCCAATCACAATTCGATCTTCATCTCCACGCAACACTGCATTATACCAAATACTCGTATCCACTCCGACCTTTACATTACCGATAAGCTTCGCCCCTGCGGCAACGAATACCGACGAATGAACTTGCGGAATATATTCCTTATAACGATAAAACATTCGCATCCTCTCCTTTACAATAAGCTTAGGAGAAAATATATACAATTACAACCTATTCTTCCTTTTTCAATACAAAAAAACAGGCTGTCGAAAAGCCTGTTTCACCCTTTAATAAAACTTACCTTTAAAAAACTTAACTGATTAAAAGTTTTAAAAATGTCGCACATTAAAACATACTATTACAAAGCCCACTTTATGAAATAGTCTTACATTGTACAAAACAACTAAAAAACAATACGTAACCCTACATGAAACATTTGATTAACAAGCTAGACTTACCGAAATTACGACTGTTTCTTCGTCAGTTTCGCCTGTAGGACGAGCCGACCCATTTCTGCATCAAGCTTATAATCACAGGTAGATAACGTTAAAATTACATCATCTTCCGTCACTTCTACATCATCGTGTGTATAAAGTGTCGTACGATATATATGATCGAGCAACTCGCGAAACTCATCCTTCGTATCAAAGTGTGTCTGAATATAATTGAAGGTCGTTAACGTTTGATACACTGCAAACACTTCCGCCTCGTAGCTATCGTACAATGTATCGAATTCAATTTTTCGATGCGTATTGAAAAAGTCCTCATCTAAAAACTTCGTAATATTTTCAAACATCGACCCATCGCGCATTCGATGCCCGTAGAGCACAACATTCTTATCATTTTCTAGACGGATGTCATTTCGGTAATCTAAATAAATACTACCCGCACGGGACTCTTCATGATAAAAATTACGCGTTAAATAATGAAAATTATCCTCCGCTTGGACAATTGGATAATCGATTTGAGTTCCCTCGACCGTAATCCAACCGACGACGTCTTCATTCTCTTCTAACAACGATAAAAAGCCAGGCCGAATCGAATCCCCCGTCGGCTCATCATCAGTCGCGTAATATAAATCTTGCATCTTATTCATTAGTTGACGATTTTTGTAATAATCGATTAATACGTCCGTTAAATTGTACGCCGCATAAACAAACACGACTAAACTAACTACCGTAATAATCCGGGAGAGCCAAACTCGCCATCCCCGTGCTTTTTTCACATCTTTTTCTGCCATCGGTCTCACTCCAAATCGAATAGACGGACTTACGATTGCCTAAGCAACATAAACGCAACTTAATCAAAATTTTTCAAGAAATGATTACACCCCTAGCGGAACAATATACATTCCAACATCATCATCTTGCTTAATGACAACGTCGACTCCATATACTTCTTGCATTAACGACTCCGTAACGACTTCCTCTGGCGTACCGGAAGCGACAATTTCACCATCTTTCATCGCAATAATCCGATCACTAAACTGTACTGCCTGGTTGATATCATGAAGGACCATTGCGATTGTTAAACCTTCCTCATCTCGCAACTTCTTCACTAATTTTAGAATATCATATTGATAAAAAATATCTAAATTCGCCGTCGGTTCATCCAGCAATAAATACGGAGTCTTCTGAGCTAGAGCCATCGCAATCCACGCCCGTTGTTGCTGACCACCGGATAATGTTTCCAACAACATATGACGACGCTCATAAAGACCCGTTACCTTTAACGCCCATTCGACAATCGCCTCACCATCATCCTTTTCACCAGTGAACATCGTACGATACGGTAAGCGACCGTAATGGACGAGCTTCTCTACCGTCATATCTTGGGGCGCAATATTGTATTGGTGCACGACTGCCATCGTTTGTGCCAATTCCTTCGGGCGATAGTGTTGAATCGGTTTATTCGCTAACGTAATTTGACCCGACTGTGGCTTATTATTATTCGTCAACACACTCATTAACGTCGACTTACCAGAACCATTCGGACCAAGAATCGTCGTGATCTTTCCTTTTTCAATATGCGCATTGACATTTTTCAGTCGCATAATTTTATTATCATAGGAAAACATTACATCTTTAATGTCCATAGATTCTGTCACTCTTTCTTAATAAAAATATGAGGAATGGTCCACCGATAATCGCCATAATAATAGAAGCAGGAATCTCAATCGGTGCCATAATCGTCCGCCCTATCGTATCTGCCGTTAAAATTAATAACGCACCCGCCAACGTCGAAAACGGAATAAGCAACTTATGGTCACTACCGACAAGAGAACGCCCAATATGTGGCACTAAAAGACCGACAAAGGTAAACATGCCCGCAATCGCTGTTGCAATCGAAGCAAGTAAAACCGCTACAACCGCAATAATAAAACGAGCTCGATTCACTCGAAAACCTAAATTATGTAGCGTCTCATCCGATAACGACAAATGGTTTGCCCAAGCAAAAAGGAAAAATGCAATCAGAAGCCCGATCGATCCGTATATCACAATCACTTGTACATCAGACCACGTCTTCATCGTTAATGTCGATTGCGTTACCGATACATTCGTCATCATGCTATTAGCGTTTTGTGCCTGAAGTAACTGACTAAATCCGGTGAAAATCGCATTAATCGCAACCCCGATTAAAATCATACGCAACGGATTAAGCCCAGACTTCCACGATAAAGAATACACGAGTAAAAACGCAATCGCACCACCGATAAAGGCAAAGAGCGGTGTATAGAAAAACAACGTCGGATAAAAGGTTAACACTAATAAAGTGAAAAATCCCGAACCAGAAGACACACCGATAATACCCGGCTCTGCCAACGGGTTACGCATAACCGCCTGTAATAAAACTCCCGAAACTGCAAGAGCCGCACCGGCGAACATTGAAATCACGATACGCGGAAAACGTAAATCTTTTATAATCTCGATATTCTCATTTGCACCTGTAAAAAGACCTTTAATCAGTTCCATCGGTGTAATCTCAATACTTCCCGTCGTCGCCGAATAAAGCGTCACAACCGGAAGCAAAAGTAACACAACGATAAAGCTAACGACTTTCCTATTCATGTGCTTCCCTCTCTACTGTCCTTCGATGTTCACTACGATTTATTCATCATAAAATAGTTCTACTAAATGTAACAACGCCTCATAGGCTGCTAAATTCGCTGTCGTACCAAATAACGTCTCCTCTAAATCGTAGACTTCTCCATTTTGTACGGCATCAAAATGCTTCCAAACATCATTCTCCGCGAACTCTTTATCGAACATCTCAACGACCGCCTCAGGCATACCGTGGGCAGCACGTAAAATGATATCTGGATTCGTCTGCTGTAAATGCTCCGTATTCGCCGAAGTATATTCGATATCACCCTCACCAGGGAAAACGTTAATTCCACCCGCACGCTTTACAATATCACCAAGGTAGGAATTTTCCGTCGCTACGAGGTAACTACCCGGAATACCAAGCAAAATAAGCACTTTCGGTTTTTCTTTATCAGCTATTTTTTCCTCAATTTCAGCAAATTGCTCTTCGAACTTATCGACCATCGCTTGTGCTTCTTCAACACGATTATATTTATCACCTAAATATTCAATCGACTCTAGTAAACCATCGACACTCTCTAAATCTAAAAAAGTAATCGGAGTATCCGTCTGCTTGTAATAGTCTTCCACATCAGCTTGCAAGGTCGTAACCGATAACACATCTGTCGGATTTAAAGACTTCACAATTTCCATATCTGGATCATCCGCAATTCCAACCTCAGGTAAATCACGATACTCCGGAGCTAACGTCTTATAAGTCGTTGGAATACCAACTAAATCAACTTGTAATTGCTCCATAATTTCAACGATTGCTACAGTAGTTGCAATAATTCGGTGATCCTCATCACCTTCACGCTTCCATGAATCTTCCTCTTCTACTGCCTCTGCAGTCTCATCCTGCGCTTCTTCCGGTTCCTCTGCCGCATCGCCTGCACCACAGCCAAATAAGAAAAGAACCGCTACAAATAAAACTGCAAGCAGCTTTACATTTCGCATAATTATGTTTACACCCCTATTTGAAAAAATAACTAATTCTATAACTCTATAATAGCAAAGTGAGTCCTACTGTTTGTAGTAAACAGTAAGACTCCCTTTCTATTTTCAATGATTTATGCAGCTAAACGTCTTCTTACTTGTAAAACTAGTACGGATAAAGAAGCTACAAGCAATGTAGAGAAGAATAGGATTTGTGACGTGTCACCAGTTTTCGGGTTTTCGTCAGTTTTTTCTCCTTTCTTGTCATCGCCATTCTCGCCTAATTCAGGCTTATCTGGCTGTTTACCGTTGTTATCTCCTTCAGATGGATCAGGGTTCGGTGCTCCTTCGACATAAGGTCCATTTAAGTTATTCTTATCTCCTGATGGTGCAACCTCTAAACCTTCAACTGAAATTTCCTTCTTACT
>CALGOZ010000118.1 GCA_937960785.1 uncultured Pseudogracilibacillus sp. | reverse complement strand
CTTAACTCCTCTCGAGTAATAAAACGTAATAAAAGTAAAAATACAATATAAATGCCAGTCAAACAAATGAAAATGAAGATTAAAACAAAAACGTTCGATAAATAGGTAGCAAAACTAATTTTAAATATGTAAGTTACAGCTCCGGTTAGCAATAAGAGTAGCATCATTTTTATGACGTCGTTACGCTTCAATATAAAATTGATCTCCCGATGTAAAACGTACAGATGGAGTAACGTAATTAAGATGATTGTCGTATTGAGCGCAATCACAACACCGAAAATACCGAATTTTTCATTCGAAGCTAAAACGAATAAAAGCGAGAACTTTATCACCGATCCATAAAAGCTGTTATGCATCGCATACTTTGCTAAATCTAGGGCAAAGAGAGCAGCTTGTAACGGGGCTTGAATATATAAAAATAAAAAACAAGGCGCCATTATGACAATATATTTACTTGCATTACTTGTACCATACATTTGTGTTAAAATAGGTATGGAAAAAAAGGTTAAAATGATCGTTGCTAAAGCCCCAGAGGCAAATGAAATACGAATCGCTTGATGTATTCGGTAAAAGACGAGGTTTCGATTTCCACTAGCATCGGCAGCGGAGATCGATGGTAAAAGAGCGATTGACAACGAATTTGTAATAAAAGTTGGCAGATAAAGAAGAGGCATTACATAGCCGGTCAGTTCGCCGTATTGCCTCGTCGCTTGTACTGTCGAAAGCCCAGCAATTCGTAAACTTTGAGAAACTAAAATCGGTTCTAAAAAGTTAGAAATTGAACTAATAAATCGACTGCCCGTATTCGGTAAAGCAATGGAAAAAAGTTGTTTCCTTATGCTTTTACTCTCACGTAAGGTTGGGACGAATTTTTTTCGAATTGGAATCGTCTTTTCTCTTTTAAATAAATAAAATAAATAGAAAAACGATACAATTTCGCCGATGAAGACACCAATCATTGCACCAGCTGCCGCAAATTCGATGCCATAAGGAGTGAGAAGTGTCAAAATAAAGTAAATCGATATAATACGCACTACTTGTTCGATAATAATCGCGATACTCTGTGGCTTCATATTTTGCATACCTTGAAAGTAGCCTTTGATTACCGAGACAAATGCAATTACACTAATGCTCGGCAATACTGCATATAGCGGATAGAGCGTCCGTTCGTCGGTCATTAAATAATTCGCAACAAAAGGTGCAAGGAAAAACATTATAATCGTAAAAATAATACTCGTACATGCTATAATAAAAAAGGAGAACGTCATAATTTGCTTGATTTTTTGCTGATCGCCCAATTCGTTTGCCTCGGCTATTCGTTTAGAGATTGCTGCAGGTAAGCCGATTTGCGTTAACGTAAGCATTAAAAATAAGGAAGGCAGTGCCATCATATAAAGACCGACACCTTCTTCACCAATTAATCGGGCGATGACGATTCGATTAATAAATCCGAGTCCACGGGTAATCATTCCGGCAATAATTAAGAGTAAGGTCCCGTGGAGAAAAGATTGCTTTGTCATTTTGGGCTGGCCACCTCTATTCGAAAAACCGTATTAGTTATATATATGCAAAGAGGTAGGTCAAGCATGCCAAGCTTAAATAAAATATTAACCTACACTTACAATGAGACAAAAACATAGGGATTCAAAAAGGGGGACTTCTGATGGCAACTAAGCCCGTCAGTGAATGGAAAGAGAAAGTGTATTCTGTCTTAAAAAGCAAAGAAAAGGAATTCGCCATGCTCGGCTATAAAGAAATCGATGCCGAAGATATTTGGCGCTGTCTTAGCGAACACATTTGGAAAACTGACCAAGACAAAAGGCTTTATGAAGTAGTACAAGATATTTTTCAACTACAAATACATACGTATATGGATTATTTAGCAATCGATTCTATTCAACAAGCAAAAGAACAAGTAGATGATGAATTAATGGCTTCCATTCATGCAGTAATGAATCCAGAAGCATAATGGTACTAAAGGAAAATTTTTCGAGAAAGGAAATGAATCATGAAAAAAAGAGGTAGAATAATCGCCTTCGTCCTTATCGTCGTATTGTTTGCATCCCTTATTAGTACGACGGTAACCGGCATTAGTAAAAAGATTAATCTCGGTTTAGATTTACAAGGTGGCTTTGAAATTTTATACGAAGTTGAACCTGTGGATGACACTCAGGAAGTAAACCGTGCATTATTAGAAGCGACTGTTCAAACGTTAAACGACCGAGTGAACCGTCTCGGTATTAGTGAAACAGTGATCGATATCGAAGGAGAAGACCGTATCCGTGTTCAACTTGCGGGTGTGGAGGATCAACAAGAAGCACGGGAAATGTTGTCGACTTCTGCCTTACTTACTTTCAGGGATGTAAATGATGAAGTATTACTCGACGGTTCAGATTTACGTGAAGGTAGTGCACGACAGGACTTCCATGCAGAGACAAATCAGCCAATCGTTACACTTAAATTAAAGGATGCAAATAAATTTGGGCAAGTGACTGAACAAGTGCTAGATATGGCACCGGAAAATTTCCTCGTCATTTGGCTTGATTATAAAGAGGGCGATTCTTTCAAAGAGGAAGTGGAAAAAGAAGAGCCAAAGTTCATCTCGGCTCCAGCCGTAAGTGAACCCCTTTATACGAGTGACGTAATGATTACAGGCGACTTTACAATTGAAGAAGCCCAACGATTAGCAGATATTATTAATGCAGGATCCTTGCCTGTACATATGAATGAGTTATATTCTACATCTGTCGGGGCGCAATTCGGAGAAACAGCACTTAATCAAACCGTATTTGCCGGGATTATTGGTGTGCTTATTATTTTCATCTTTTTGATTGCAGTATATCGCTTCCCGGGACTTATTGCTGGAATTAATATCGCTATATATATTTATTTAATCTTATTGGTCTTTGAACTAATGAACGGTGTCTTAACCTTACCAGGGATTGCAGCATTAATTTTAGGAGTAGGGATGGCGGTAGATGCGAACGTCCTGACCTTTGAAAGAATCAAGGAAGAACTACGCCGAGGAAAGTCCGTCCGAAATTCCTTTAAATCCGGTGGTAAAAACTCCTTAGTTACGATTTTGGACGCAAACATCACAACCCTTTTAGCTGCGAGCGTACTTTTTATTTTCGGTACTAGTTCGGTTAAAGGGTTTGCTACGATGTTAATCGTTAGTATATTAGTAAGTTTTTTAACAGCAGTGTATGGAACGAGGTTACTTCTTGGCTTATGGGTAGAAAGTGGCTTTTTAACAAAACGAAAAGGTTGGTTCGGAGTAAAGCCATCGCAAATCCAAGATCTTGATGCAGATGAAGAAGTAGAACCGACGATTTTCAACCGTTCACCTAATATCGTCAAACACCGGAGGAAAATTTTTATCGCAACGACTAGCTTTGTCGTTTTAGGTGTACTTTCCCTTACGCTTTTGAAGTTAAATCCGGGTATCGATTTTACGAGCGGTTCGAGAATCGAAGTCTTAGCTGACGAACCATTGACGGAAGATGCGATCGAAGAAGACTTTGCACAGTTAGAACTGGAACCGAAATCCATCGTTTTATCAGGAGAAAATAACGAAATTGCTGTATCACGTTACGATACAGTATTAAATGATCAACAATTAAATGAAGTAAAAGATTATTTTATCGAGAAATATGGAAATGAGCCGAACGTAAGCATCGTCTCTCCAATTGTCGGACAAGAATTAGTGAAAAATGCGGTCTATGCGCTAGCAATTGCATCGATAGGAATGATTATTTATGTAACTTTCCGATTTGAAATATTTTTTGCATTAACGGCGATTATCGCCTTATTACACGATGTGTTTTTCATGCTTGTAGTCTTTAGTGTGACGCGAATTGAATTCGATGTTACAATAATTGCGGCGATTTTAACGATAATTGGTTATTCGATTAACAACACAATCGTCGTCTTTGATAGAATTCGTGAAAATATTCGTGCGAAAAACAAGCTTATAAAATCACCAAAAGAATTAGCAAAAATTATTAACAAAAGTTTAATTCAAACGTTTATGCGGAGTATTAATACGACGACAACGACGCTCATTGCTGTCTTATCGTTTATGATTTTAGGTGCATCGTCAATCTTCGGCTTTGCTCTTGCCTTAGTAATCGGTCTAGTTGCTGGAACGTACTCGTCTCTCTTTTTAGCTTCTCAGTTATGGCTCGTATGGCGAGGTAAACGTCTCGACAAGCGACCGCTCGACTTCCGCAAGCGTAAACGAGTCGAAGGACCACAAGTTTAAATAATTTGCTCTATCTCCTAAATGATACGGGGGATAGGGCCCTCCTCCTTAGGAGTGATGTAATGTAAAAGGAGTTCGTAAGATGAAAAATCAAACGTATGTTTTATTAGCAATCTTTTTCATTATAGTTATTTCTATCTTTTCGGTCTTGAATGTTGAACCAGTCGAGGTAAACTTTTTAGTTTGGCAAGGGGAATCTCCGCTTATTTTCATCATTTTATTTTCTGTGTTACTCGGTAGTCTTGTGACGATTATATTTGGTATTGGTAAATACGTTAGTTTGAGCCGGGAGAAAAAACGACTACAACAACGTGCTTTATATTTAGAAAAAACAATCAAGCAACAGACAAATCTTTCCCTTGAAAAAGAGGAAGCAAAAAATAATGGCCACATAGATAAGAAAGAAGATCAACCCATTGATTAAGTACAAAAAGGATGACTACTTACTCAGTGGCACGGAATGCAAGGAGTGACACAATGTTAAAGAGTAAGGCAACTTGGACGTTTTTACCGGAAGCTAATCAAACGCAAGCTGAAGGAAGAGATTCTTTAATCGATCGATTATTTCATGCCCGGGGAATCGTCGATGAAGAAGAACGAGAGATGTTTTTAAACCCAAGTCTTAAACAATTAGAAGATCCAGCAAAGTTATACCAAATCGATCGGTTAAAACAACGACTAATCGAAGCGAAGGAAGATGAAGAAACTGTCGTCATTTATGGAGATTACGATGCTGATGGAGTAACATCGACGGCGATTATGTATCAAACGTTACGAACTCTCGGAATTAATTGTCATTATTATATACCAGACCGTTTTAAGGAAGGGTACGGATTACATATAGAAGCAATCGAGCGTTTTGCTGAACAGTTTGTCGGTCTTATTATTACAGTAGATAATGGAATTTCGAATCTGGAAGAAGTCTCCTTTGCTAATGAATTAGGTATCGATGTCATTATAACTGACCATCACGAAATTCAAGAAGAGCTCCCAGAGGCGTATGCGATCATCCATCCAGAACTATCGCCAGATTATTCGTTTAAACCGTTAGCTGGGGCTGGAATCGCTTGGCAAATTGCTCATTATTTACTTGGCGAAGAAGCTCATTCTCTATTGGAGCTTGTAGCGATTGGAACGGTAGCAGATTTAGTTCCTCTTATCGGGGAGAATCGTATCCTTGTCGCTGAAGGTTTAAAACGACTGCAACGTACTTCCAATATCGGTCTACAACAATTAATTGAGATGGCTGAAGTCGATGGAACGATTACCGAAAGGGATATCGGATTCGTATTGGGTCCGCGAATTAACGCAGTCGGTAGATTACAAAATGCGATGTTAGCTGTTCAATTACTTTTGACAGAAGACCGGTCTGAAGCGGAGGAAATTGCTAATGAAATTGAAGCATTAAATCGCAGGCGTCAACAAATCGTTACCCAAATTGTTGAAGAAGCAGAACGTCAGGTGGACGAATCCCATGATTTTATTATGTTAGCAAATGAATCTTGGCATGAAGGAGTATTAGGAATTGCTGCTTCACGTCTCGTTAATCGTTACCATCGACCTGTAATGCTTTTAACAGAAAGCAAGACGGCCGAAGAGTGGAAAGGTTCGGCCCGAAGTGTCCCGGGTTTTAATTTGTTTGAAAACTTAATGGAAATTCGCTCCTTGTTCTCCAATTTTGGAGGACATTCACAAGCAGCAGGGATGAGTTTTCCTAAAGCTCATTTTTCAGAAATTCATTCCTTCTTAGAAGAGCGTATGAAGACGAACTTTACCGGAACAGTAGGAAAACAACAATTACATATCGATGACTGTTTATCGATTCATGAGTTAACGGAACAACTCGTTCATGAAATCGAACAGTTCGCACCTTTTGGGGTAGGGAATGAACGGCCGATTTTTTATGTCGAAGGGGTCCCGGAACAAATTCGACAAATCGGTCAAAATGAAAGACATTTAAAATTACAATTTAAAACAGATGATCGAATCGTCGAAGCAATTGGCTTTCAGTTCGGACATGTTGCACCATATATTGCAAAAGACAGTACCGTCTCCCTTGTAGGAGAGTTGCAGATTAATGAATGGAACGGTCGGACGACGGTACAAATTAATATATTTGATTTAGCAGTGCAAGAGTGGCAACTATTCGATGATCGAGGTCAACGTCGTCTGTCGAATGTTTTACCCTTTATCAAACAATATACACACCATACACTCGTCTGCCAAAGTGTCGACGAGGTTAAGGAAATTTCTGTCTATGACAACGTACAATTAATTACCTATGAATCGGAGTTAGATTCTATAGTTGAAACAGAACTTTTAACAATTTATGATTTACCGCCCGATTTAGAAACATTACAAAAAATTGTCGTAAAAACGAATCCCCAATCGGTCCACGTCGCTTATCAAGTAGAACATGATGCGTTTTTACAAGCGATTCCTGACCGAAAACATTTTAAGCAAGTATATCAATATATAGCTAGTTTTCCTGAAGTAGACTTAAGGAAACATTATCCAACGATGATAAAACAATTGCGTTTACCAAAAGAACAACTATCATTTATTTTGAGAGTATTTTATGATTTAAATTTTATTTTTGTCGACGACAATGTCGTAACGCTAAATAAAGAGCCGGAAAAACGAGCGTTAGACACATCGAAGACGTATCAACAACGATTAATGCAAGCAGAAGTAGAAAAAACACTATATTACTCATCACAACATGAATTAAAAGAATGGTTTATTCAACATGTTGGCGTAGTAAATGAGGAGGAAATCATTCATGGATTATAAACAACATATCAAAATTGTCGAAGATTGGCCACAAGAGGGGGTACAGTTCAAAGATATTACACCTCTAATGGCAAATGGACCTGCTTTCCAACAAGCAGTACAGGATATCGTGACCTACGCTAAGAAAAAAGAAGTTGACGTAATCGTCGGTCCGGAGGCTCGTGGTTTTATTATTGGCTGTCCGGTCGCCTATGAATTAGGTGTTGGCTTTATTCCAGTACGAAAAAAAGGCAAACTACCTCGTGAAGTAATCGAAGTCGAATACGGTTTAGAATATGGGAAAAATACGTTAGCGATTCATAAAGATGCAATAAAAGAAGGCGACCGTGTACTTATTACAGACGATTTATTAGCAACTGGTGGAACGATTGAAGCGACGATTCAATTAGTTGAAAAACTTGGCGGTATCGTTGTAGGGTGTGCCTTTTTAATTGAATTAGGTTACTTAGATGGTATAAGTAAACTAAAAGGATATGATGTGTTAACATTAATGAGATACGATTAATATTTATTATAAAGGTGATCATGTGTCCAAAGATAAAACGATGACAATCGAGGATATTATTAACGAGGTAAGTGAATATTTATCTGAAGAGGATGTACGCTCTATTGAACGTGCTTATGAATTTGCCAAAAAAGCTCACGAGGGGCAATTTCGTAAGTCAGGGGAGCCTTATATCGTTCACCCTGTTCAAGTAGCTTACATTTTAACGGATTTAGAAATGGACGCGGAAACGATCATCGGAGGACTACTTCACGACGTCGTTGAAGATACTGATATTACATTAGAAGAAATTGAGGAAGCCTTTAGTGAAGAAGTCGCCATGCTCGTCGATGGCGTAACGAAGTTAGGAAAGATTAAATATAAATCAAAAGAAACAATTCAAGCAGAAAACCATCGAAAAATGTTTATCGCAATGGCAAAGGATATACGCGTAATTTTAATTAAATTAGCTGATCGCTTACACAACATGCGTACGTTACACCATCTGCCAGAAGATAAACAGCGTCACATTTCGAATGAGACGTTGGAGATTTTTGCTCCATTAGCTCACCGTCTCGGAATGTCACAAATTAAATGGGAGTTAGAAGATACGGCATTACGTTATTTAAATCCACGGCAATACTACCGCATCGTAACGCTTATTCGCCAGAAGCGTGAGCAACGGGAAAAGTATATCGATGAGGCGATTAATGCGATTGCCCAAGAGCTTGCTACGGTACGAATAGAGGCGGAGATCTCTGGTCGTCCAAAGCATATTTATAGCACCTATCGTAAAATGAAACAACAGAAAGTCCAGTTTAATGAAATTTATGATTTATTAGCCGTCCGTGTAATTGTAAATAGTATTAAAGATTGCTACGCTGCTTTAGGAATCATTCATACGTATTGGAAACCGATGCCAGGACGTTTCAAAGATTATATCGCAATGCCGAAAGCAAATCTTTATCAATCCCTTCATACAACAGTAATCGGTCCACAAGGCGAGCCTTTAGAAGTACAAATTCGGACGAAGGAAATGCATAAAATCGCCGAGTACGGAATCGCTGCTCACTGGGCGTATAAGGAAGGGAAGCAAGTAAGAGGTAAAGAAAAAGAGTTACAAAAACGTCTTTCCTGGTTTAGGGAAATTTTAGAATGGCAACAAGAAACCCATGATGCGGAAGAGTTTGTCGAATCGTTAAAAATCGATCTCTTTTCCGATATGGTGTATGTATTTACACCGAAGGGTGATGTAATCGAGTTGCCTAAAGGTTCGGTACCAATTGATTTTGCCTACCGAATTCATACTGAAATTGGAAATAAAACCGTTGGAGCTCGGGTAAATGGGAAGATGGAACCGTTAGATTATAATTTACAAAACGGGGATATCGTCGAGATTATTACTTCCCGTCATTCGTACGGACCGTCACAAGATTGGCTTAACTTAGCCCAATCATCCCAAGCGAAAAGCAAAATTAAACAATTTTTTAAAAAGCAACGGAAAGAATTAAATATCGAAAAAGGCAGAGAAGCGTTAAAACAAGATATTAGTGAATTAGGTTTTAAACCGGATGAAGTGTTAACGCCAGAAAATATTAAACAAACTTGTAAAAAGTATAATTTCGTCGATGAAAATGAACTGTTCGCTGCAATCGGTTATCAAGGGATCTCTAGTTCGCTAGTAGCTTCTCGATTAACGGAGAAAATACGTAAAGAACAAGAGTCAGAGCAAGCATTAGCGGAGAAAATTTCTGAAGTACAATCGACGGTTAAGGATCGAACACGACGGACATCTTTAACAAAAGTAGATTCTGGTGTTGAAGTTGAAGGAATCGACAACATTTTAATTCGATTAGCGCGTTGTTGTAATCCTGTACCGTACGACGAAATTATCGGATTTATTACGAAAGGTCGGGGCGTTTCAGTTCACCGTAAGAATTGCCCGAATATAAAAGCAGAAATGGATAAAGAACGCTTTTTAACCGTCCGTTGGAAAAATGCAAAATATAGTATGAAGGATTACTATGTGAATTTAGAGATTTCTGGTTATGATCGACACGGATTATTGAATGATGTGCTACAAGTCGTTAACGAGACAAATGTTAAGATTTCTTCCGTAAACGGTCGGGCCGATCAAAATAAAATCGCCCATATTCATTTAGCAGTATTAATACGTAATACGGAACATTTAGAGCATGTCGTCAATCGAATTAAACAGGTAAAAGATATTTACGCAGTAACGAGAACATTGAACTAATAAGAAGGTAGAAAGGGGTACTCGCAACGTGAAAGCGGTCATTCAACGTGTAAAAAAGGCAAACGTCACTGTCGATGGACAAGTAATTGGCGAAATCGACCATGGATTGCTCGTCTTACTCGGAGTTACTGAAGGGGATAGTGAAAAGGATATCGAAACGATTGTAAATAAATTAATTAATTTACGAATTTTTGAAGATGAAGAAGGGAAAATGAATTTATCTCTTCTTGATGTCGAAGGTTCGATATTATCCGTTTCCCAATTTACTTTGTACGGAGATGTAAGGAAAGGTAGACGACCGAGCTTTTCAAAAGCCGCGAGACCAGAAGAAGCAGAAGATTTATACGATAAATTTAACGAGTATTTAAGAGGTAAAGGAGTCGAGGTGGAGACGGGCCAGTTCGGTGCGATGATGGATGTATCGCTTATTAACAATGGTCCGGTCACTTTTATTATCGAGTCGATTGATGGAACCCTTATAGAAGCCTAAAGAGACTATAGGCTCAAGCTTGACATTTTACTCATAATTATTTTATCATAAATTTTAATTACAAAAGAAAATCCGATGATGAGGAGAAGTAGCTAGGCGGAAGTGAACAGAGAGAAAATAGCGTGGCTGAAACTATTTTCACACCGAACCTTAGTGAAAGACAACCTCTAAGGAGCATCTTTGCCGTAGACAGGCGTTAACTGTTGAAAGTGAATGGTAGGAAGCTTTAATCGTTTTTACCATTAAAGAGGGTGGCAACGCGGGAATATCTCGTCCCTTTATTTCGAAGGCGAAATAAAGGTGATGGGATTTTTATTTTGTATAAGGAAAGTTAGCAGGAGGTAACAATCATGAGACTAGAATCTCCACGAGGAACGAAAGATTTATTATTCGATGAGGCACGATTATGGCAATATATTGAAAACGAATTACGCCAATTATGTGAAACGTATCACTATGGTGAAATTCGCACGCCAATTTTCGAACATACGGAAGTATTTCAACGTGGCGTTGGTGAGACAACAGATATCGTACAAAAAGAAATGTATACTTTTTTAGACCGGGGTAATCGAAGCATTACGCTTCGTCCGGAAGGTACAGCAGGAGTAGCAAGGGCATATATTGAGGGAAAATTACATGGAGCAGTTAACCAACCGATCAAAGTGTACTACAACGGTCCGATGTTTCGCTATGAGCGTCAACAAGAGGGAAGACGCCGTCAATTCCATCAGTTCGGTGTCGAAGCCTTAGGGAGTGAGGACCCCGCAATCGATGCAGAAGTAATCGCCCTTGCGATGGGTATTTACGAACGTCTCGGTATTAATGAAATTGAATTAGTGATTAATAGTTTAGGCGATCTTGATAGTCGTAAACGTCATCGTAAAGCGTTGATCGAGCATTTTACACCGTATACGGATGAACTGTGTGATGATTGTCGATCCCGCTTACAACAAAACCCATTACGAGTATTGGACTGTAAAGTAGATATAGACCATCCAGCGATGGAGGCCGCACCGAAAATTTTAGACTATTTAAATGACGAATCAAAGGAATATTTTGAAAAAGTGAAAAGTTATTTAGATGCGATGCATATTCCTTATGTCGTCGATGCAACATTAGTCCGAGGATTAGATTATTATAACCACACGGCCTTTGAAATTATGGGAACAGCAGAAGGTTTCGGAGCGCAAGCGACTTTACTCGGTGGAGGACGTTACGATGGTTTAGTCGAACAGTTTGGCGGACCAAGAACTCCAGGGGTTGGCTTTGCACTTGGAATGGAACGCTTAATTCTTGCTTTACAACATGAAGAAATTGAACTTCCTATTGAAGATGAGCTAGATGCCTTTATTGTAACGATTGGTGAAGATAACGTACAAAAGGAAGCTGTCCGCGTATTACATTCCTTACGCAAAGAAAAAGTAAAAATCGATAAAGATTACCAAGGCCGAGGTGTAAAAGCCCAATTTCGAGCTGCAGATCGGTTAAAAGCAAAATTTGTCATCGTCCTCGGAGAAAACGAATTAGAAAAAGGTGTCGTCCAACTTCGTTCGATGGCAACGCGGGACGAACAGGAAGTTCCGCTTGCTGATTTAACAAAAGTTTTATTAAAAGCTTTAGGAGGTAAAAGTAAATGACGAAACGATATTATGCAGGAACATTAACAGAAGAACACATTGGTGAAACGGTCGTCTTAAACGGCTGGGTACACCGTCGTAGAGACTTAGGAGAATTAATTTTTATTGACTTACGAGACCAATCTGGAATCGTACAACTTGTCTTTAACCCTGACTATTCGAAAGAAGCATTAGAAATCGCCGATACATTACGTAGTGAATACGTTGTTAAGGTAACAGGACAAGTAATTAAGCGCGACCCAGAGACTGTTAACCCAAATATTAAAACAGGAACGATTGAAGTATCTGTTTCCGAGATTGAAATTTTGAATAAGGCAAAACCAATTCCATTTTTAATTCATGAAGCAGATGAAGTATCCGAAAATCTTCGATTACAATACCGTTATTTAGATTTGCGTCGTGAGGAAATGCAGGAGACGTTTAAAAAACGTCATCAAATCACTCAATCAATTCGCAACTTTTTAAATGAGGATGGATTTTTAGAGTTAGAAACCCCAATTTTAACGAAAAGTACACCCGAAGGAGCGCGGGATTACCTAGTTCCTAGCCGTGTACATCATGGGGAATTTTACGCTCTACCACAATCACCACAATTATTTAAACAGTTGTTAATGATGAGTAGCTTTGAAAAATATTATCAAATTGCTCGTTGTTTTCGCGATGAGGACTTACGTGCAGACCGTCAGCCAGAGTTTACGCAAGTTGATATTGAAGTAGCTTTCCAGTCGAGCGAAGATATTATGTCGATGACGGAAAAAATGTTACAACGAGTGATGAAAGATGTACTCGATGTTGAAGTTGAGACGCCGTTTCCTCGTATAAGTTATAAAGAAGCGATGGAGCGCTACGGTTCGGATAAGCCAGATACTCGTTTTGGTATGGAATTAATCGATGTAACTGATATTGTAAAGGATTGTGAATTTAAAGTATTTAGCGGTCCTGCAAATAGCGGTGGAAAAGTCGCACTTCTTAATGTTGAAGGAAATGCAGACCAGTTTACGCGAAATGATATCGATGGAGATTTAACAGACTTTGCAAAAGATTATGGTGCAAAAGGTCTTGCTTGGATTAAAGTAAATGATGGAAAGTTAACGGGACCGATTGCGAAGTTTTTCTCTGAAGAAGAAAGTACAGCCTTAATGGAGCGCGCGAATGCAAAGGACGGCGATCTATTACTGTTCGGTGCCGATAAAGAAGAAATCGTGCATAATGTTTTAGGTGCAATTCGTGTTCGTTTAGGAAAACAATTAAATTTAATTGACGAATCTCTTTATAATTTCTTATGGGTTGTCGATTGGCCTTTAGTCGAATACGATGAAGACTCAAAACGTTATGTCGCTTTACACCATCCGTTTACATCGCCGAAAAAAGAAGATGTCGATAAATTAGCTGAAGATCCAGAAAGCGTTCATGCGGAAGCGTATGACATCGTTTTAAACGGATATGAACTCGGCGGAGGATCAGTGCGAATTAGTGATTCCGAATTACAAGCTAAAATGTTTGAAGTCCTCGGGTTCACGGAAGAAAAAGCAAAAGAGCAGTTCGGATTCCTACTTGATGCATTACAATACGGTGCACCACCTCATGGTGGAATTGCCCTTGGCCTCGATCGACTCGTTATGCTGTTAGCTGGTAAAGATAATATTCGCGATACCATTTTATTTCCAAAAACCCAAGCGGCAACAGACCTATTAACGAACGCACCGAGCCCGGTTAGCGAAAGACAGTTAGAAGAATTAGCTTTGGAGACAATCGATGAAGATTAAATAATAAGTAGAAAACTAGGCAAAACTTAGTGAAAAATGACGGTGTTCAGTTT
>CALGOZ010000117.1 GCA_937960785.1 uncultured Pseudogracilibacillus sp. | reverse complement strand
AACAAACCTTTCCGCGGCAAATAATTCAGTAGAAAAACTATACGAAAATTTGCACAGAACTTACTTAGTAAATTTTCTAAGATAAAAAACTAAATCTCCTTATCTTCCACTACTAGAACCTATAGGAAAAGTGAGTTTAAGAAACTGTAATAGAAAATCGCTTATAAAATAAAATGGATGGCCTTTCTTTTTCAAAAAGAAAATAAGCCATCCACTTGAATCCGCTTGAGCAAACAAAACTAACTTTATGGCAATGGTAGACTTGCCTTTCCGTTTAATTCCCAGTTTGCAAATTCGCCCCGTTCGTATAATACGCTGGCAGCAGCTGCAATCATCGCCGCGTTATCCGTGCATAATTCAATTGGTGGAAAATATACCGGAATGGTCGATTGATGAAAGCGTAACTTCATCGACTTCCGTAGCCCTTCGTTCGCCGCTACTCCACCAGCGACAATCACTTGCTTTACGTTATGTTCTTTCGCAGCTTCGTACGTCTTTTCTGTAAGTACGTCGACAACACTCGATTGAAAACCTGCTGCAATCTTCGATATATTGAGAGTGTTTCCGCGTTGTTTTTCATTATGAACGTAATTAATCACTGCAGACTTCAACCCGCTAAAACTAAAATCATAACTTCCATCTAACCACGCCCGGGGAAAAACGACTTCCTCCCTTGCTTCTTGAGCGAGTCGATCTATATGAGGTCCACCCGGATACGGTAAATCTAAAGTTCGGGCAACTTTATCGAAAGCTTCACCCGCTGCATCGTCTAATGTCTGGCCGATTAATTCGTAAGACCCATGCTCCCGCATCATAATAAGTTCCGTATGCCCGCCAGAAACGATTAACGACAAAAGAGGAAATTCAAACTCTTGTAAAAGTCGATTTGCATAAATATGTCCTGCGATATGATGAACGCCAATTAACGGTTTCTTCTTAATAAAAGCGAGGGCTTTCGCTGCATTAATCCCAACTAAAAGAGCACCGATTAAGCCCGGGCCTTTAGTAACCGCAATAGCATCGATATCCTCCCAACTAAGTCCACTCGTTTGAAAAGCTTCCTCAAGAACGTATGTAATTTGTTCGGTATGTTGACGCGAGGCGATTTCTGGAACGACTCCGCCAAAGTGGACATGACTTTCAATTTGTGACGAAACGATATTCGTTACTAACTCCGTACCATTTCGAACAATAGCTACCGCTGTTTCATCACAACTTGTTTCAATTGCTAAAATCGTGTAGTCTTGCTTCATCTATGTAGCGGTAAGTAAATTCTTAACTATATGCTTACCGCACTCCCTCCTCATTTGCTGTAATACTTTGTGAACCTAATGCACTAGCGACTCACGTTGAACTTTTTCCAATAAAATTTTCAAACTTGACGTCTGTCAAATTAACCCACATAACGATTGCATCTTCGCCATTATCGGGATAATAATTTTTCCGAATACCGCCCTCTTTCAAACCGAACTTACGATACATATTCTTTGCCACTGTATTCGATGGACGAACTTCTAACGATAACGTTTGCGCTCCTTGTTGAAAAGCATAAGCCAGTGCAAAACCAAATAATCGTTCACCTATCCTTTTACCCCGATATGCCTTATGCACTGCGATGTTCGTAATTTGCGCATCTTCAAAAATAATCCACAAACCGACATAGCCGATTATCTCCCCTGCTTCTGTCTCTAATACAAAATAATGGGCAAAATCATTTCTTAATAACTCTTGCTCATAAATTTCCTTCGTCCACGGTGAAGGAAAGGCTCCGAGATCGATTTTCATCACATCGGGTACATCTTCTAATTCCATTTTGCGAAACGATATGGTCGTCGTCATCGTTAGTCACTCACTTTTTTGTCGTTTAATTAAATTCGCTTCCGCTTCTGTAATTCGTAAATAATGTGGCTTAACTAAATGAACGTCCTTCGCTTCTACTTCCGCTCGATAAGCAAGTAGGTTGCTCGGTCGTAATAAATGAGCTTCTTTTGGCGGGAGGAAGACTCTTCCCTCTAACTCTGTCTCTAACTGCTCTTGAAACACGTCTAAATGCGGACTAATACAGACAATTTTTTCATTAGAAAATTGTTCTAACGTCTCCTTCCACTTAGAGAAAGGTACATATGTTTCTTCAATAACTACAGAAAACTTTCCTTCAGAAAACTTATACAAACTCGTAAACATCGCTTGACGCCGCGCATTAAAAAAAGGCATCACATATCCATTATATAGACGGGCATTATAAGCTAAAGCACCTAAACTAGACACCGGAATAATCGGAATACCTAGACCCCAAGCCATCGTTTTTGCTGTAGTTACCCCGACACGAATTCCTGTATAAGAGCCAGGTCCTCGACCGACGATAATCTCATCTAATTGATCTGGTTCAAGTTCGGCTAACTCCATCGCATCGACGATTGCTGGCATTAGGCGAGGGGTTTGGCCACCTTTTACATTCGTCATTTTTTCAACGACGACAGTGCCTTCCTTCTCTACAGCGACAGCTAACACTTCATTCGATGTATCGATTGCTAATCTATTCATGTAAAAAACTCCTCGCTGCTGATCTTCGTAATTGTTCTAATAACTCAATAAAACGGGAGCCGTAAGCTTCGAACGTTATGTAACGTTCAGTCTCACCTATACGTTCTAGTGTAATTGCTAAATATTCCTCGGGCAAAAATTCCTCAATAAATGTCGCCCACTCAACGAGTGTAACACCATCACCGTAAAAGTATTCATCGAACCCTAAATCTTCTTCAGAAAACTCTAAACGGTACACATCCATATGATAAAGCGGTAAGGTGCCTTCATATTCCTTAATAATCGTAAAGGTCGGACTCGTAATCGGCTCGGTAATTGCTAATCCTTTCGCGAAACCTTTTGTAAAAGCAGTTTTTCCTACGCCGAGATCTCCCGATAACGTAATGACATCACCAGATTTGCACAGCTTCGCAAGCTCTTTAGCTATCTTTTGTGTATCAGTCTCACTATTACTTATCATATTTAACTTCGTCATTGCTATCCCCACTTCGATGTATATAGCCACGTTTTTTTAAACGCTTTTTAACTCCATTTTTAAAAAGAAAAACCTTTCCCTTCCCGGACTCATTATACGATACAGTACCTATTTTCGTCACTTGTACATCGAGCTTATTGCCTATTTGTTTCACAAAAGGAAAATCTTCTTCCGCTACGGTACCGACAAGTTCAAAATCCTCCCCACCGAACAATTTCCATTCATCTCGAAGCGAGCGCGGAAAGTTACGTAGCTCGTCGCTAATTGGGAGACTACGATCATCGATTGTAATCGTTACATTGGAACTCCCTGCAATTTCATACAATTCATTTGCAATCCCATCACTTATATCGTTAAGGGCAACTCGCTTCAACGGTCGTAAATTAGTAGCAAAGTCTACTCGCGGTGTCGGCTTTTGATGTCGAGCGATTAAGGACTTTTCCCAAGATGAAAAAGTTGGTAGATGACATGTTTTCGTACTGTCAAGTAACAGTTGCAAGCCTGCACGAGAATCACCTAACGTACCAGTTACAAAGACGAGATCCCCTGGCTTTGCTTCAGAACGATAACGAGCTTTATCCCGTGGAACCGAACCGAGAACTGTAATGGATATTGCTAGCTCCTTTCCTAGGACTGTATCACCACCGATTAAATCGATACCGTATTTTGAAGCAAGTCCTTCCATTCCAGAATAG
>CALGOZ010000116.1 GCA_937960785.1 uncultured Pseudogracilibacillus sp. | reverse complement strand
TAGACTAAACTCTTTAATCGTAAAAAAGAGTTTAGTCTAGTTTTGGTCGATATTGCTTTACACATTAAAAATTTCGATATAAGCCGATTACCTTTCCTAAAATCGTTACTTCTTGTAAAATGATTGGTTCCATATGATCATTTTCGGGCTGCAGGCGGATATGGTCCTCTTCCTTGAAAAAGCGTTTGACCGTTGCTTCGTCATCTTCTGTCATAGCAACGACGATATCACCATTATCAGCGGTGTTTTGTTGTTTGACGATTACTTTATCTCCATCTAAAATTCCTACATTTATCATACTGTCACCTTCGACGTGCAGAATAAAAATATTATCACTCGTCGAAGCGATTGAACTAGGGACTGGTGTATATTCTTCGATATTTTCGATTGCTGTAATTGGAGTACCAGCCGTTACTCGTCCGATAACCGGAGCATAACGGGCTGGGTCCCGTTCGATATGTTCATCAACATCTACAAGTTCAATCGCCCGAGGTTTTGTCGGATCCCGGCGAATATAGCCCTTTTTTTCTATCCGCTCTAAATGGCCATGTACAGTTGAGCTTGAGGCAAGTCCAACTGCTTTAGCAATTTCCCGAACTGATGGAGGATATCCTTTCACTTCGACTTCGCTTTTTATAAAATCAACAATCATCTGTTGACGTTTTGATAATTTTTGCACAATGTTCACCTCGATATTTTAGATATATTCCTCCTATTAGTTATATAAATTGTACCATTATTTCTTATAAAATGAAACATAAGTTCTTATTTTTTCTTTTATTTTCGTCCTTATGACAAATTTGATATAATGACGGAAGTTTACAAGGATATATTTTGATATACAATAGAGGTGTAGTACAATAAAGGTTAAATAAAGCTGTAGGTGAATAAAATGATTTCCGATAAGAAACTAGCCCGTATTAATGAGCTTGCAAAGAAAGCGAAAGAAGAAGGCTTAACAAAAAAAGAAAAGAAAGAACAGCAAGCTTTACGTGAAGAATATTTGCAAGGTTTTCGTAAATCGTTTAAAAATCAAATCGAAAACGTTACGATTTACGATCCAAAAGGTAAAGATGTAACGCCAGACAAAATAAAAAGAATAAAGAAAAAAAGAAAAGGAAACAATTCTTTTTTACATTAATAAAGGAAAGATGAAAGGGAGATATCATGTCAAATCAGTTGGAACAGTTAGCGATTAATACAATTCGCACATTATCGATCGATGCGATTGAAAAAGCAAATTCAGGGCATCCAGGTTTACCGATGGGTGCAGCACCGATGGCCTACACCTTGTTTACCGATGTCATGAATCACCAACCGAAAAATTCAAACTGGTTTAACCGTGATCGCTTCGTTTTATCAGCTGGTCATGGTTCGATGCTTCTTTATAGTTTATTACATTTATCTGGTTATGATGTCACAATCGATGATATTAAAAACTTCCGCCAGTGGGGTTCCCGTACGCCAGGACATCCAGAAGTATTAGACACAGACGGAGTAGAAGCAACGACAGGTCCTTTAGGTCAGGGAATTGCGATGGCTGTTGGTATGGCGATGGCAGAAGCCCATTTAGCTGCTAAATATAATAAAGAAGACTTTCCTATTATCGATCATTACACGTATTCCCTTGTCGGTGATGGAGATATTATGGAAGGAATTTCCCATGAAGCAGCTTCTCTAGCAGGTCATCTAGGTTTACATAAATTAATTGTACTTTATGATTCCAATGATATTTCCCTAGATGGCGATCTTCATATGGCATATTCTGATGATGTGCAGAAACGTTTTGAAGGATATAATTGGCAAGTACTCCGTGTTGAAGATGGTAATGATACCGATGCAATTCGTAATGCTCTTCTTGAAGCAAAAGCAAATAAAGAACAACCAACATTAATCGAAGTAAAAACAATCATCGGTTACGGTTCTCCAAATAAAGCGGACTCTTCCGCAGCTCACGGTGCTCCATTAGGTGATGAGGAGACGAGCCTAACGAAACAATATTACGGATGGGAGTTTGAGGATCCGTTTTTCGTAAGCGATGATGTATATCGTCATTTTGAAGAAAAGGTAGTACAGCGAGGTAAAAAATTAGAAGAGGAATGGAATAGCCTTTTTGCAAATTATAAAAAGACCCACCCAGAACTTGCGAAAGAATTGAAACAAGCAATCGAAGGAGAGCTTCCAGAAAATTACGCTGATGCTTTACCGACTTATAAATCTGGAGAGGATACGTTAGCAACTCGTGTCGCCTCAAGTGAAGCAATTAATGCGTTAGCAAAGACTGTACCGAGCCTTTTTGGTGGAAGTGCAGACTTAGCTAGCTCTAACAATACAATGATGAAAGATGAAGGAGACTTTTTGAAGGAGAGTTACGCTGGACGAAACATTTGGTTCGGTGTTCGTGAGTTTGCCATGGGGGCTGCATTAAATGGAATGGCTTTACACGGTGGATTAAAAGTATATGGAGGAACATTCTTCGTCTTTAGCGACTATTTGCGACCAGCCATTCGTCTAGCTGCCTTGATGAATACACCAGTCACCTATGTCTTTACTCATGATTCAATTGCTGTTGGAGAAGATGGTCCAACCCACGAACCCGTTGAGCAACTTGCATCTTTCCGTGCAATGCCGAATGTGACTGTCTTACGCCCGGCAGATGGTAATGAAACACGCGTCGCCTGGCAACTTGCGATTGAATCAAAAGATCGTCCAACAATATTAGTGTTAACACGTCAAGGTTTACCGACCCTCGATGTCGATGAGAAGACGTTATCAGAAGGTGTGCGCAAAGGAGCGTACGTTATTTCCGATGCGGAGGAAAATATCGATGCTATTTTAATCGCTACTGGTTCAGAGGTCAGTTTAGCCCTCGAAGCTCAAAAGAAGTTACGTGCAAAAGAGATCGATGTCCGTGTCGTAAGCATGCCATCCTGGGATTTATTCGAGCAACAGTCTGAAGAATATAAAGAAACAGTTTTACCAAAAGCTGTGACAAAACGTCTATCAATCGAAATGGGCTCTAGTCTTGGTTGGGAGCGTTATGTAGGAATCGAAGGGAGATCGCTAGCTGTTGATAAGTTCGGTGCGTCTGCGCCAGGAAATATTGTCGTTGAAAAATATGGATTTTCCGTCGAGAATGTCGTAAAAGAAGTTGAAACACTAGTAAAGAACGATTAACTTCGTTTTTGTTTGTGTTCGTCGCGACATTTTAGTAAACTGTAAAAGGAACTTATCGAAGGGAGTTTTATCAGTTATGAGCACAATTTGGGTAATTGTTATTGCAACGATTGCACTAATTGCAGGAGTTGCGCTCGGATTTTTCATCTCACGAAAATATATGATGGACTATTTAAAGAAAAACCCACCAATTAACGAACAAATGTTACGTACTTTAATGATGCAAATGGGACAAAAACCGTCGCGGAAGAAAATCAATCAAATGATGCGCGCGATGAACCAACAAATGGAAAAGAAGTAATAAAAAGAAATGCGGTGTTCATTAATTTGAACACCGTATTCTTATATAGGAACTATTTACGTAAAAATAATTGCCCAGATTGTATAAAATGTTAAAATAAATACATGATGAATAAAAAAATCGAAAAATTTAACAAAATAGAAAAGAGGGAAACCTAATGACAAACAATTATGAGAAAGCAACCTTTGCTGGTGGTTGTTTTTGGTGTATGGTTGAACCCTTCGATGAACGTCCTGGAATTATCGAAGTGTTATCGGGTTATACCGGAGGCACTGTCGAAAATCCTACCTATGAAGAAGTTTGCTCCAATACGACTGGTCACGTAGAAGCAGTACAAATTACGTTCGACCCGTCGATTGTTTCTTATAAGTCGCTAGTAGATCTATTTTGGCGACAAATCGATCCGACTGATGATGGAGGGCAGTTTCACGATCGGGGAGAGTCGTATAAAACAGCAATTTTTTACCATAACGATAAACAAAGGGAAATCGCCCTAAAATCGAAAGAAGAAATCGAAAACAGTGGCATCTTCTCAAAGCCAATTGTAACAGAAATTCGAAAAGCAAAAGCCTTTTATCCAGCCGAGGATTACCATCAATATTTCTACAAGAGGAATCGAGATCACTATGAAGCCTACAAACATGGTTCTGGTCGAGTAGACTTTATTGAAAAAGTATGGAAAAAGGAAGAAAAAGAAAAGCTAAAAGAAAAATTAACTCCCATGCAATATCATGTTACCCAAGAAGATGGAACAGAACCACCTTATCAAAACGAATATTGGGATGAGTTCCGGGATGGAATTTATGTAGACATTATTTCAGGAAAAGTACTATTTTCTTCTAAAGATAAGTACGATGCCCAGTGTGGTTGGCCAAGCTTTACAAGACCGGTTCACGATAAAGAAATAACAGAGCATTTAGACCGATCGCATGGGATGATTCGGACCGAAGTAAGAAGTAAAACTGCCGATGCTCACTTAGGACATGTATTTCCTGATGGTCCACAAGAAGAAGGTGGACTACGTTATTGTATTAATTCAGCTGCTTTACGTTTTATTCCTAAAGAAAAAATGGAAGAAGAAGGATATGGAGAATATTTATATTTATTCGAAGAGTAATTTGCGATAATTTTATTATGTAAACTAATAGGGGGCTTATCGATGATTCATTATGATTGGGACAAAAAGGAAGCGATTAAACAAGTAAAATGTGTGCATACTGAAGCAAAAAAGTATAAGGTCGATACGATGTTGACAGAAGGAAAAGTTTATGACGTAATTAATGAAACAGACGAATTTATTTTCATAATTGACAACAGTAATCGTGTCGCCGGATATTACAAAGAATATTTTGAAGAAATAAATTGAATACATAAAACCCTTCTTTTCAACCAGACTATACATATCTAGTATAAGGAGAAAAGGAGGGTTTTTTTATGTTGCCATTTACATTTCCAAATAACACAAACAGCTTATGGCATGAAACGACGAAGCTACCAACCTATCCAACACTTGAAGAAAACTTGGAAGTTGATATTACAATCGTCGGTGGTGGGATTACTGGAATTACATTAGCTTATTTACTTCGTCAGGAAGGGTATTCTATTTGCTTAATTGATGCAAATCGTTTTTTATCTGGGACAACGGGTAATACAACAGCAAAAATCACAGTTCAACACGGTTTAATTTACGATGAATTAATTAATAACTTTGATCTTGATACAGCAAAACTTTATTACGAAGCTAATGAACGAGCATTACAATTTATGAAAAAGACAATAGAGGAAAATAAGATTGATGCGAATTTTACAACAGCTCCATCCTTTCTCTATTCTACGGAAGGTGATAATACAGAAAAATTAGAAAAAGAACTAGCTGCATATGAAGCAATAGGGATTCAAGGGACACTAACGACTAAGACCGAGTTACCTTTTCAAGTAAGACAAGCCCTAAAAATTGAAAACCAAGCTCACTTCCATCCGTTACACTATTTGACTTACTTACTCGAGGAATGTAATAAAGCCGGTGTTAAACTGTATGAAAATACTCGCGCTTTATCAATCGAATATTCAAAACGCCCGATTGTGATTTGTAAAGACGATTATCGGATAGTAAGTCATTATGTTGTTCAAACATCTCATTATCCAATATTCGATGGAGAACAATTTTTCCCGTTAAAAATGTATGCTGACCGTTCCTATGCCCTGGCAGCAAAAACAAAAACAACCGTTGATGGAATGTATATTAATATTGATACACCGACACGCTCGATTCGTCCTGTTACAATCGATGGTGATCAAGGAATGCTTTTTGCGGGTGAAAACCACCGTACAGGTGTAAGCGATCACCCGATGGCAGAGCATTTTAATCAATTAGCCAGTTTTGCCGAAAAAAATTTCACGATTGAGACGATCGATTATCAGTGGTCAGACCAAGATTATACAACCGCAGATAAGTTACCATATATTGGGACTATGACTGCGGAAAAAGATAATGTATTTGTTGCAACAGGTTTTAGAAAATGGGGTATGACGAATGGAACAAATGCTGCATTATTACTCAGAAACTTAATCATAAATAAAAAATGTCGTTTCGCCGATTTATTTTCATTACAACGGAAGACAAAAATAAACCCGAATTTAAAAAATATGTTCACCTTCAATGCCGAAGTCGCCAAACAGTTAGTGAAAGGAAAGCTCGATGGTGAAGAAGGGGATATTTCCAAATTAGAAAAAGGAAAAGCATGTACGATTATAAAAGAAGGTAACCGTATCGGAGTTTATAAAGACGAAGAAGATCAATTATATGCAGTCGATACAACATGTACTCATTTAGGCTGTGAACTAAATTGGAATGATGCAGAAAAAAGTTGGGATTGTCCATGTCATGGTTCGCGATTTTCCTATGAAGGAAAAGTGCTTAACGGACCTGCTGTACGCGATTTAACTCGATACAAAGACCTCTAAGACAAAAATAGATCCCCTGAAACAAAGTTGTACGACAATTTTCATTAATTTTTGCAAATTGTATATACAAAACTAAGTTATATTTGTTACAATTATATTACGTACTATTTTGTTTTAGGGGATGGCATAATGGGTAAGAGGGTCTTTTTTATTGCAGTTATTTTTCTAGCACTTGCGACAGTAATTGCTTTTACATACGATGTTAATTCAGCGCCAATTTCACGAAAGCAAGTTATGTCTACTGAAGTAAAAACACACAAGATCGAACAAGGACTAACATTAGAAAAAGAAATAAAGGAAGGTAAAACTTTCACTTCCTCAATAACCATTCCCATCACAAGTTACAAAGAGGTAGATCGACACATTAAAAAATGGGCGCTAGAGCAAGAAGATGAATTTTTCTCAGAGATGCAGGCGATTGAACCACCAATAAGTCAATATGCGGAAGCTTATTTCACAATTGAGCCGATTGTAAAAGAGGTAAAAGACCGTTACTTTACATATGAAATGTACATACAATATTATGTCGAAGATAAAACAAATCAAATCGAACGCTACAATTCAAAGGTACATACGTTTGTCATTGATCAAGAAAAAGAACGTTTTATCGAATTATTAGATGTTATCGATCTCCCGAAAATAAAAAATAAAAGTGAGTATACTAGATTTTTAAGCACTATTCCCGAGGGGAAAAACAAAAAACGGCTTGAGCAAATCGACACGAAAACAGTCGAACCGATTCAATGGATTTTAACCGACAATAACATCGAATTTATTATCGAAAATAAAGAAAAAGAGAATGAAGTTGACCGAGTCATCGTAGAATACGAGAAAATTAAAGACCATTTACATAAAACATACAAAAAGCAATTCGTACCTAAAAAGAAAGAAGAAAAAACAAAGAAAAAGAAACAAAAGGAGAAAACAAACAAAAAACTTGTTGCATTAACTTTTGATGACGGTCCAGATGTAACCGTTACTCCACAAATTTTAAATTTACTAGATCAATATAATATTAAGGCTACTTTTTTTATGTTAGCTAGGAACGTGAACAAGTTTCCTCATATTGCAAAAGACGTAGCAAAACAAGGTCATGAAATTGCGAACCATAGTATCAATCATATGAATTTAAATAAAGCAAAACGTTCACAAATTGAAAAGGAAATTATTGAGTCAAAAAGTATAATCGAAAAAGTTACAGGTGTTAAACCGAAATTATTCCGACCTCCTTATGGCGAATATAATAATACAGTGATAGAGTTAGCTAACAAATCGGAACAAACTATCGTAATGTGGTCAGTCGACACATTAGATTGGAAACATAGAAGTATTAAAAAAACATTAGAGATAATTAATCGTGATACTAAAGAATTATCAATTGTATTAATGCATGACATCCACCAAACGACAGCCGATGCTTTAGAAAAAGTAATTGAAACATTACAAAAGGAAGATTACGAGTTTGTAACAACATCGGAGTTATTAAAACATTTAGATCCCGCATCAAATGGCGTGTATTACGGGAAGTAATAAGGTATAATAGTATGTAGGATTAGGTGGGATATAGAAAATATATTCCGCCTAATCGTATAAATTTACTCGTAACTTCCGATAATATATATTATGTAAACTAG
>CALGOZ010000115.1 GCA_937960785.1 uncultured Pseudogracilibacillus sp. | reverse complement strand
TAGCACAAACGATTATGTCTGTGCTAGTTTTTTATTCTAACAGATCCTTTACTTTTATTAATCGGGTAATCGTGCTTCTTTCGTGTTCGTCTAATTTCATTTCGATATAGTAAATGGTATCTTGTAGATCTGGTATGGTACGATGTTCTAAAGCATTTACCCGACGTCTTGTTTTTTCGATTTCATCAGCCATAAGCTGGCATGTTTTTTCGACTTCTGCTAGTTTTAATAATTTTGGCATTATTTCGTATAGTTTTTCAATTGCATCATCTAGTTCTGAGCTTGACTGTAAAAAACCATATGGGAAAATAGAGCCTTCTTCATCAGTTCGTTTTCTTTCAAAGTCGATTGCAGGAACGTGAACGCTCATTATATTCATTTTCTCTACTTTTAATGAAATACGCTCTTTCGGAAAGCTAACAGCAGCCTCTAACATATTCGTTGACATAAGACTACTTGCTAAAGCAAAATTACGAAAAGATTGTTCTAACTGCATTTCAACCTCTTTTCGTAGTTTTTTGTTTTCCTTAATTAACACAATGAACTGCCTCATTAGTTCATCTTGTTTATCTTTTAATAATTTATACCCACGCTCGGCAATTTCGAGACGCTTTTTTAAGTTGGAGAGTTCCATTCGTGTTGGCGTGACATTTAAACGTGCCATTTAATATTTAATCCTTTCTCTTATCTTTTTTATCGCGTGCTAAATATTTTTCTAAAAATTCAAATCGAATTCTTTTTAATTCTTGACGTGGTATCATCCTTAGCAAATCCCAGCCTAAATCTAACGTTTCTTCAATCGTTCGATTTGTGGTAAATCCTTGATTAATATATCGGTCATCAAAGGCTGCAGCAAATTCACTAAAGGCTTTATCAGCTTCAGACAAGGCACTTTCGCCTAAAATTGTTGCTAATTCACGGGCTTGAATTCCTGCTGTATAGGAAGCATATATTTGGTTCATTGTATCAGCATGATCTTCCCGCGTCTTCCCTTTACCTATTCCTTTATCCTTCAAACGGGACAAGGACGGTACGATATTAATCGGTGGTGAAATACCTCGTTTATATAAATCCCTAGACAAAATTATTTGTCCTTCTGTAATGTATCCAGTTAAATCAGGGATTGGATGAGTTATATCGTCTTCAGGCATCGTTAAAATAGGGATTTGCGTAATAGAACCTTTCTTCCCTTTTAACCTGCCGGCCCGCTCATAAATCGTCGATAAGTCTGTATACATATATCCAGGATAGCCACGACGTCCGGGGATTTCTCTTCGGGCTGCAGAAGTTTCCCGTAAGGCTTCAGCATAATTTGTCATATCTGTTAATATAACTAATACGTGCATATCTTGTTCAAAGGCTAAATATTCAGCGGCTGTTAATGCCATTCGAGGTGTTGCAATTCGTTCAATTGCTGGTTCGTTCGCTAAATTCATAAAAATAACGGCTCTGTCAATCGCACCTGTTCGCTTAAAATCATCTATAAAAAACTGCGCCTCTTCAAACGTAATCCCCATTGCTGCAAAGACTACCGCAAACTGTTCATCTGAACCGGGTACTGTCGCCTGCCGGGCAATTTGAGCTGCCAGCTCATTATGAGACAATCCAGACGCTGAAAATATTGGTAATTTTTGCCCTCTTACTAACGTATTCAATCCATCTATACAGGAAACCCCAGTTTGAATAAATTCATTCGGATAATCCCGAGCAACTGGATTTAAAGGAACACTGTTAATATCTAATTTTTGTTCCGGTATAATATTAGGTCCATCATCAATTGCTTCACCTAAACCATTAAACATTCGACCGATCATATCTAGTGATACTCCTAATTCAAGAGGTCGACCAAGAAAACGTACTTTCGTATCCTTTAAATTAATCCCACTTGAACCTTCAAATAACTGAATCATTGCAATATCTCGGTCAACCTCTAATACACGGCCTCTTCTCGTTTCACCATTTTGTAATTCGATTTCGACTAATTCTTCAAATTTTACACCTTCGACACCTTCTACTACGAGTAAAGGACCAACGGCCTCGGTTACTGTTTGATATTCTTTCAGCAATACTATACACCTACTTTCGCAACGAGTTGTTCAAAAGTATCCTTTAATTCTTCATTGATTGCAGTGATTTTATAAATTTCATCTTCGGGTATATCTTTTGCACGTGCAATTTTCTCACGAATTGGTAATTTGATAATCTCCTCTAAATAAACACCTTTCTTAAGGACTAACAAACCTTCTATATAAAATTCCATAATAAGCTTCAATAATTTATATTGTTTATTTAAAGAACAGAATGTATCGACGTCATGAAAAGCATTTTGTTGTAAAAAGTCTTCCCTAATTGAACGGGCAGCTTCTAATTTAAATTGATTTTCTTCTGATAAGGTATCGCGACCTACAAGGCGAGCAATTTCTTGTAATTCTGCCTCTTCCTGTAGTAAATCTATCGCCTGCTTCCTATAAGTTGAAAAAGTTTCATTAATATTATCATCCATCCATTCATCTACTTTTCCTTGGTATAATGAATATGAATTCAACCAATTAATAGCAGGGAAATGACGAGCATGGGATAAGGCATAATCTAGGCCCCAGAAAACTTTCGCAATTCGTAATGTCGATTGAGTAACCGGTTCAGATATATCCCCTCCCGGCGGTGACACTGCTCCGATAATCGTCAGCGCTCCTTCTCGATTATCTTTACCATAACATACGACTCTTCCCGCACGTTCGTAAAATTGGGCAATTCGTGAAGATAAATAAGCTGGGAATCCTTCGTCACCCGGCATTTCCTCCAATCGTCCAGACATCTCACGAAGGGCTTCTGCCCAACGCGATGTTGAATCAGCCATTAATGCAACTGAGTAACCCATATCGCGATAATATTCTGCAATCGTAATTCCGGTATAAATAGAAGCTTCACGCGCTGCAACTGGCATATTCGATGTATTAGCGATGAGAACGATTTTTTTCATTAAAGATTCCCCAGTGTGTGGATCTTCAATTTCAGGGAATTCCATTAAAACATCAGCCATTTCATTGCCTCGTTCGCCACAACCGATGTAGACGACAACTTCTGCATCAGCCCATTTAGCAAGTTGGTGTTGAACGACTGTTTTTCCAGATCCGAACGGTCCAGGTATTGCAGCAGTACCACCTTTTGTCACAGGAAAAAAAGTGTCGATTACTCGCTGACCAGTTAACAAGGGTTCTGTCGGGTTGAACTTTTTCTTCGTTGGCCTACTTTGACGAACAGGCCATTTTTGCATCATTTGAAGAGAAGTCCCGTCTTCTAAAAAACAAATATCATCAACGATCGTAAACTCTCCTTCTAAAATCTCTTTTACCGTTCCTGATACACCCTTAGGAACTAATATACGGTGTTCTATGGCAGAAGTTTCTTGTACTGTACCAATAATATCACCGTGAGAAATGAATTCACCGACCGAAACAGTCGGTGTGAAGTACCATTTTTTCTCGCGATCTAAATTATGGACTTCAATTCCCTTTGGTAAATAACTACCGACTAGTTGTTGAACGGATTCGAGCGGTCTTTGAATACCATCGAACATTTTTTCTAATATTCCAGGACCTAACTCTACTGAAAGTGGTTCTCCAGATGTATAAACTGGTTCACCAGGACCGATACCTGTCGTTTCTTCATAAACTTGAATGGATGCGATATCGCCTCGCATTTCGATTATTTCCCCGATTAATTTATTTTTCGACACATAAACAACGTCAAAAATATTTGCTTCTTCCATCCCTTCCGCTTCAACTAAGGGACCTGAAACTTTAATTACAGTACCTACTTTCAAGTTTAGTCTCCCTTTCTTATAATAAGTTAATTCCGACTGCTTTCTCCATATTCTCATCGATCCGGTTCATACCGATTCGTAAAGACCCTTGATTACTCGGTATCGGAATAATCGCCGGAATGTATTGGTCATCGTATTGAGCAATCGTATCTTGGACATCGACGGCCAATTGTTCTGTTATAAAAATAACACCGTACTCCTTACGTGCTAAGCGTTCGATTGTTTTTCTTACTTCTAACGAATCGCTAGGTGTAAACACTTCAACACCTAACGCTTTAAATCCTAGTATAGAACTTTGATCACCAATTACCGCAATGTTTCGTTTAGACATAAACATCACGCATCCTTTGGTTTATATTTTCAACAGAAATTTTGTTTAACTTGGACATAAAAACGATTCGTAAATTTTTAATTTCTGCTTCTTTTTTAAGTATGTAAGCCATCAGAGGTTCGGGTCCAAAGTGTATATACTTTGCATCATCTATAATTTGTAGTAAATAATGGTCCATTTCTTTCTCTAATGAATGGATACTACCTGTCTGTTCATAATCTTCTAAAGCTCGCTTTAAAAAGGTTCCAATCGTTTCATGTTCATAGTTACGAATTAATTGCCTTGTCGAATCATTCAAAGAATACATTAACTTTTCCCGCTCTATACTACCATAAGGTAATAATACTTCCTCTAGAAAATCTAGATTACGATGCTGCTTACGAACCCGTAAAAGTGTTAGCAAATTTAGAAAATCGACTTTTGCTTGGAAATAATTTTCAAACAATGGGATATTTAGTAAGTTAATTTTATCATAAAGATGTTCGAGATATCTTCGATCTAGCAATATTTCTATTCGTTGAGGATCTTTATAATTTTCATAATCGAATAAAGTTTCCTCAATTGCTTCGGCAAGTCGGTTTGTTATATCGGAAATTTCCTGTTCAAAGCCCGATTTTAATTGCTCTATCGAAATAGTGCCAAGGGGCAGATATAAATTAGTTAAATCATCCCCTAAGAGATTTTCCTTTATTAAAACTTTGGCATTATAATAATCATATTTAAGTTGTAAAACTTGAATATATTCAGCCTCATGTACTAAATCATATACATGCTTGTATTCTCGCTGAAGGACATCTATTAAAAAGTACTCAAACTCCTCATTTGCGTAATACTTATCTTGCAACAGATTTGCATAAGATGTTGTATGTAATATACGCCATATTTCATCAACATCGCTAGCTTCTACCATTTGCTCGAATTTTACGTGAGAAAGTAGTTCTTTTTCTAACAGTCGCGTACGTACAACACTTTGAACATATTCGGTGCGATACATATGATAAAACACCCCTATTCATCAAACAGTTGCTGGGCAATTTTTATTTGTAACTCGTCCCTATAATGGGCAATCAGCGATTCAAAAGTTTGATTTTTTACAATACGTCCCTCTTTAATCATAAATCCTGATTGTACAGATTCATCCTCATCCAATTGAATAGGTAAGTGTAAGGTTCTAACCAGTTTACGTTTGTTTTCTGGGACAATTAATTTAGCTTCTTTTGTGAATTTTTCTTCTTCTAGTCGTTCTTTGATAAATTGAATGTAAGTATCATCGTCTAAGGATTGTAATTGTTTCAAAACTTCTTGTATAACTCGATCAATTATTTCTCCTTTTGCTCGTAATACTTCATCCCTTGCATGAATTTTCGCCGAAGAGACAGCTTGTTCTTTTATAATCTTTGCCTCTCGTTTGGCTCGTTCAATCATTAAGGAAACTTCTCTTTCAGCTTTTTTTCTTTCTTCGGCCAATATTTTGGCCCGCTCTTTTTCAGCTTCTTGCACAATCGCCTTTGCTTCTTTTTTAGCGTCTTTTATAATTTTTTCGATTACTTTTTCTAAGTTTGTCACCTAATCACATCCTAAAGTCCTTTAAAATGAAACAGAGGTTAACAAAATTAACGAAATAACAAAAGCTAATAAGGCATATGTTTCAACCATAACCGAATAGATAATTCCTTTGGTCGTTTGTTCTTCATTTTTTGCCAAAATTGTAATTCCCGCTGCGGAAACTTTGCCTTGAAATACTGCTGACTTCCAACCAACAAAGGCAATTGGTAAGGTAGACATTAACACGTAAAGTCCGTGGGTTAAAGGCATCGCTACTGATAGTTGTTGAATCGCTAATAAACCAATGACAAAACCATACAAACCTTGTGTCCCAGGTAGAAGTTGCATTACTAGAGAACGACCGAACTTTTCCGGCTCTTCAATCATTAATGCTGAAGCAGCCTCACCAACGAGACCTACACCCCGAGCTGAGCCAATTCCTGACATAATAACAGCTAAAGCAACCCCTAAACCTCCAAATACAACTCCACTATGTTCTACTAACATTTCTGTAAAGTTCATTTCCATATACCCCCAATTACGTCTTTTTGTTATTTTATATTGATATATTTTGTTGCATTACGAAACATTTGAAAAGGTCGTCCACCACCTTCGTAAAACTTACCGAAAAATTCGACATAGGTTAAACGAAGCGTATGAACGTAACTACTTAAAATACTTAAAAATATATTAAAGCCTTGTCCCACAATAAAAATTAACACACCAAAAATAATTCCGATGATCCCGAAATCAAATAACATCAATACCATTAAGTTAATTGCATAGGCTATAAATCCACTAGCCAAGGCAAGTGCCATCAGTCGGGAATACGAAACAAAGTCACTAATATACCCAGTAAATCCGTATAAACTATAAAGTCCGCCAGCAAGTTTTTTTCCGAAACCTTTTTGCTCTCTTCCACCAGTTAAAACAATCCCGATCATACTAATTATTAATAAAATCATACTTACCATTCTATAAGCTTCAATTATCTCTATAAAATAACTAAGTAAAAAGAAAGCAGAACTAATTAAAAGCATATACCATAGTCCAACATCAAATAAGGCATTTAAAAATCTTTTCCGTCTTATTTCAATATATGCTTGAATACCAAGGGCAAAAAATACGTGTACGGCACCGAGTAGAATCGATACGGTTAACAATAAGTTGTATTGTTCATTCGTATCAATCACAGCAGGTAATGAAAATAAATCGCCGAAAAACGATCCAAAAATAAGTCCCCATAAAATAGTTGTAAAACTTAGGTAATAGAAAAACTGAAAGAAATTTCTTTGTTTTTCTGTTAAATTAAAAACTTTGATAATACTAAAAGATAGGAGTAACATCATTAATCCATAGCCCGCATCACCTATCATCATTCCAAAAAAGATTGCATAAAAAATTGAAAACCAAGGTGTTGGGTCTATTTCGTTATATTTTGGTAATGCATACATTTCAGTAACCGATTCAAAAGGTTTAGCAAACTTAACATTCTCTAATAAAATTGGCACCTTAGGATCGTGTTCATCTGCTTGTTTTATATGCAGATAAAAATGCTCTCCTAATTCCTTTTCAATTAATCGTTTAAATGTATCACAATAATCCGTTGGTATATAACCTTCCATTACACTTAGACGATCGGTTTGTATAAGTTGATTTGCAGCTAAAAATCGATTCTTTTTAATCATCAAATAGTCATACGCAATTTCGATTTGTTCTAGGTCTGCTGCAAAATCTAATAATTTCTTATCCAATCGATCAAGCTTTTTTTTCATATTGATGTAATTGATCAATTCGTGATTCTATTTCTTCTTTCGGTGACTTTTCAAACCTTAATGACACTTCGTTAAAACCATATTTCAGCATTAATTCATTAATTGTTTGTTGCTTTTCCTTATGGGCGATAAGAAGGACGTATAAATCTTGGCTTTCTTCGTTAATAATATCGTAATAGACTAGATCATGTTCATCTAATTTAATTTTAAAACGCTCAAATAGAGCTTTAGAAATAACACCTAAATGGACAGTAGATCTATGGAATTGATTCAGATCTCGTAAAGGGAAATTTAGCTGAGTCCATTTATCTAATTCTACAATTTGTTCATTAATATATGTAATTTCTCGATTAATTCTTTCTTTATCATCTATAACTTCTCGAACCTGTTCGTATATTTTCTCTAATTGTATTGATTCGGCTTTAGATTCTAACGTTTCTAAGTCTAAGGAAGGCATTCCGTCTTTTATTTGCATTAAACCTTTTTCTCGAAAATCAAAAGGTTGTAGTTGATCAATGATAAAAGTTGTCTGACGAATTTGTTCGTCTACTGCCTTTATATTTTCCTCTACGGTAACTTCTTGCAGGTTAAACTGTTTACTTAGGTCCGTTTCTTTCAATTGTTCTAAGTGGACGTATTTAAAATGTTGTAATTTTCTTAATAACGACCCCCGCCGTTCGTGGAAAAAGATTAAGTTAAATCGACTCATTTTAACGATTGCCATAGTTACTAACAATCTCCTTAACGATTGATTTCACAACAGTATCTATTTTTTTCTGGTCAAGATTACGAAGCGAGTTTGCTTCCTTTTTTCCTTTAAGCATTATGTCATCTACAAGTTTTTTCCCTTGGAGGGTTGCCTCTTGCTTAATTCCTTCTGCCTGTTCTTTACCTTCTAAAATAAGTTGATTGTGCTGTTCTTTTATTTCTAAATTTGTGTAATGTAATAAATCTTCTGCTTTTCGTTTACTTTCTTCAACTAATTTATGGGCTTTTTGTTCCGCTGCTTGAATTCCTTTTAAAGCTTCTGTTGCATTCATCATTATCACCTACCGAAGAATTCATCATTGTAAACTAGTAGCCCGCAATAGGTATTAAGATTTATCCCATATTAAAAAGCCTGTCATAACTAACTAAATACCTAAAGTAAATAGGCCTATCTTATACTATACTATTAATTGCTTATTTTTCCTATTAAAGATGGAAAAATATACATTTTTGTTGAAAAGCTTAATAAAAGTAAAAAAAACATGCTATATACCTTGCAAGTACATAACATGTTTTTTATATTAATAGATTTTAAACCGGATAAATACCATGTTTTCTTTCTGTAAATACAATATTTTTAGAACTATAGATTTCATAGCGTTTTATTAATTCATCACGTAATTCATTTGGTTCAATAATTGCATCGACGACCATTTCGGAAGCAAGTCGATATATATCGATATCTTTTTTATAGGATGCTTGCTTTTCTTCGATAAACCTTCTTCTGTCCTCACCGTCTAGTTCGGCAATTTTGTTGGCATACACTGCATTTACCGCTGCCTCAGGACCCATAACAGCAATTTGTGCAGTAGGAAAAGCAAGAACTGCATCTGGTTCAAAGGCTGGACCTGCCATTGCGTAAAGACCCGCACCGTAAGCCTTTCTTACGACGACGGATATTTTAGGAACGGTTGCTTCACTCATCATTGCGAGCATTTTCGCACCGTGACGAATAATTCCCATCCGTTCAACTTGAGTACCGATCATAAAGCCTGGAACATCCATTAAAAATAATAACGGAATATTGAAAGCGTCACAAATTTGAATAAACTTGGCCGCTTTATCCGCTGAGTCGGGAAATAATACGCCTCCTTTTTGACGAGGTTGATTGGCGATGATTCCAATAGCATTCCCATCCAACCTAGCTAAACCAGTGATGATTTCAGGGGCAAATAATTCCTTTATTTCCATAAAACTATCTTCATCGATAAAGCGATTAATTAATTCATACATATCGAAAGGTGCATTCTGATTTTCAGGAATAAGTTCTTGAATTGATTGCTCATAAAATTTAGGAGCTTTTGCTGTACTTTTCTTCGGTTTGTTACGAAAGTTTGATGGAAAATAAGTTAAATACTTTCTTGCTAATTGGATTGCTTCTTCTTCAGTTTTAGCTAATAGATCTCCACAGCCGGAGATCGTACAATGCATCCGAGCACCACCCATTTCTTCTAGGGTAACCTTTTCGCCGATAACCATCTCAGCCATCCTTGGCGAACCTAAATACATCGAAGCATTTCCTTCTACCATAATAACAATATCGCTGAATGCCGGTATATAGGCTCCTCCTGCAGCTGACGGTCCAAAAAGTAACGTAATTTGTGGGACTCGACCGGATAATTTAATTTGATTATGAAAGATTCTCCCGGCTCCCCGTCTTCCCGGAAACATTTCGATTTGATCGGTAATCCTTGCTCCTGCAGAGTCGACTAAGTAAAGCATCGGAATTTCTAATGTCATTGCTGTTTCTTGAATGCGGATTATTTTTTCTACTGTGCGCTTTCCCCAAGATCCAGCTTTAACTGTCGAATCGTTTGCCATGACGGCTACTTTTTGTCCATGAATTTCACCAATTCCAGTTACAACCCCATCGGAAGGGAGACGCTCTTTAGCTTCACAATTTGCAAAAAATGCATCTTCTACATCTAATCCTTGATCGAATAGGCGTCTGAGGCGCTCCCGAACGAAAAGTTTTCCTTGTTTTTCGTTACGCTTGTGATATTTTTTATCGCCTCCTTTTTGAATATCTGCAATTTTTTCTCGAAGTCGGTTTAAATAAGCCAAAGATTTTCCTCCTTTTTTATTATTGTCCAGTAAATTTTGGTGTACGTTTTTCTTGAAAGGCATGCAAAGCTTCTAGACGATCTTTTGTATAAAAGGTTTTTTCATAACAAAGTTGTTCAATTGTAAGACCAGTTTCCAAGTCTACTTCGCTACCGTAATTGATTGCTCGTTTAGCTTGTTGTAATGCGATTGGCCCGTTGGTTGTAATTGCTTTTGCTAACTTAATCGCTTCATCAATTACACATTTTTTAGATACAAGCTTTTCGACAATACCATAAGCTTGTGCTTCCTCCCCTGTTATTTGTCTAGCAGTGTAGATAAGTTGTTTTGCTCTTCCAATGCCGATAAGCCGGCTTAAACGTTGTGTACCACCGGCTCCTGGAATGATAGCTAGGGAGGTTTCAGTTAAGCCAAGGATGGCATCTTTTTTAGCAACTCTAAGGTCACAACCTAATGCTAATTCTAAACCACCCCCAAGGGCAACACCGTTAATTGCTGCAATTACCGGATAACGCATTTGTTCTACTTGACGAACGACTTGACCGATCGTACGAACTGCTTGTAACCCTTCCTTTTCCGACATTTTCCGCCTTTCTTTCAAATCAGCTCCGGCACAAAAAGCTCGCTCTCCAGATCCAGTTATAATCGTACAATAAATCTCATCATTTTCATTAATGGTCCCAAGAGTTGTAAGTAGTTGTTCTAATAACGGTTTATTTAAAGCATTCATTGCACTTGGCCGATTTAATTTCACTAAAGCAATCGGTTCGTTAGAAATTTTTTCAAACTTAACTAACGTATCCATAAGCTCCCCCTCTTTAAATCGAGAAAGTTTATTTTAAAGTAACCAAAGTATCGCCTTCATTTACAAACTGTCCTTCAGTTACGTTTATTTCCTTTACCGTTCCGGAATGTTCCGATTCAATTGGTATTTCCATTTTCATCGATTCTAAAATAACGACTTCTTCACCGGATTCAATTGCATCTCCTTTTTCAACTGTAACTTTCCATACGTTTCCTGCCATCGTTGCTTTAATTTCTTTCATTTCTAACGCCTCCTTAATTATTTAAATAATATTTATTTACATAATCGATTGGAGTATTTCCTCGTAAAAAATTTTCCTCCGTCAAAACTGTTTGAAGCATCGGTATATTCGTCTTTATACCGTCAATGACGAAGTTGTTTAGACCTTCTGTCAATATATCAATCGTTTCTGTACGAGACTTACCATAAGCAATTAACTTACAAATCATCGGATCATAAAATGGAGTGACTTTACTTCCTTGTTCAACAGATGATTCAATACGTATAGCATCCTTTTCAGGCTCTATATAGTTTGTAATAGTTCCAGGTGAGGGTAAAAAATTCTTTGGGTCTTCAGCATAAATTCTCGTTTCAATCGCATGCCCTTTTCGCTTTATTTCTTCTTGATTGAAAGGGATTCGCTTATCATCTGCAATTTCTAATTGAAGTTGAACGAGATCGATTCCAGTAATCGCTTCAGTAATCCCGTGTTCTACTTGAATTCTAGTATTCATCTCTAAAAAATAGAACTTTTCGTTTTCGTCAACTAAAAATTCTACCGTACCTATATTGTTATAATTAATTGCTTTGGCTGCTTGGATTGCTGCTTTACATAATTCAGTTCGAGTATCTTCCGATAAAAAAGGGGACGGTGCTTCTTCAATTACTTTTTGATTTCGACGTTGGATTGAGCACTCCCTTTCGTATAAATGAACAAAGTTTCCATAATGATCGGAAGCAACTTGAACTTCGATATGACGAGCATTTTCGATTAATTTTTCAATAAAAAGTTGTTCATTACCGAATAGTTGACCAGCTCGTTCTTTGATTCGTTCAAACATTTTTTTTAATTCTTCTTCCGAATGGATCACTTGTAATCCAACACCCCCACCGCCACTAGCTGCCTTTAACATAATTGGGTAACCAATTTTCCTTGCGTGCTGAAGGGCTGCTTCAATATTCGTTATCGGTGAAATTGTTCCTGGAATTATTGGTACACCAGCTTTTTCCATGCTTTTACGTGCGATTAATTTATTTCCCATTTGTTCAATAGTTGTGCTACTTGGGCCAATCCATACGAATCCAGCTTCTTCGCATAATTTTGCAAACGTACTATTTTCACTTAAAAAACCATATCCAGGATGGATTGCCTCTACCTGTTTTTCCTTGGCAACTTCAATTATTTTAGACATGTTTAAATAACTCTCTTGAACTGGTGAAGGGCCAATCAAAACAGCTTCATCGGCTTTTTTAACGTAAGGTAAATATTCATCAGCTTCAGAATAAATCGCAACTGTATAAATCCCTAGCTTTTTACATGTACGAATTATTCGAGAAGCGATTGCTCCACGATTTGCAATTAAAACCTTTTGTACCAAGTTAAACCTCCCTCTCTTTACGATTTTTACGCCTTTAATAGTTGGCGAGCAATGACTAATCTTTGAATTTCTGATGTGCCTTCACCTATTACGAGTAATTTTGCATCGCGCATAAGTCGTTCGACTTCATACTCTCGCATATACCCATATCCACCATGAATTTGGACGGCTCGTTCTGCATTACGAACCGCGGTTTCCGAGGCGAATAACTTTGCTATTGCTGCCTCTTTTGTAAAAGGTTTACCTTGGTCTTTTAACCAGGCTGCTTTTAAAACTTGATTTCTTGCTAATTCCACCTCCATTGCCATGTTTGCAAGTTCGAATTGAATAGCTTGAAATTGTGCAATTGATTTTCCGAATTGCTTTCGCTCCTTGGCATATTGGAGCGATTTATCCAGAGCGTCTTGGGCAACTCCAACACTTAAAGCCCCAATAGAAATCCTTCCCCCATCAAGTGTCGATAAAAATTGACGAAATCCTGCTTTGGGATCACCAAGTAAGTTCTCCTTAGGTATACGGACATTTTCGAGTATGATTTGCGCTGTGTTAGAACCACGAACACCCATTTTATCGTAAGGTGTCATAATTGTAACACCCTCTGCTTTTGTAGGTACTATTAGGGCTGAAATAATGTTGTTACCGCTTTCATTTTTGCCTGTAACGGCTGTTATAATTATCGTTTCTGCATAACTTGCATTTGTAATAAAGATTTTCTCACCATTAATGACATATTCATCACCATCGAGAATAGCTGTTGTTTCTGTACCACTTGCATCGGATCCTGCATTAGGTTCCGTTAAACCAAAAGCACCTAAAGCTTTACCTTCTGCTAAAGGAATAAGATACTTTTTCTTTTGTTCTTCAGTTCCAAACATATATATCGGTGCTGCACCAAGGGATACTGCTGCAGCATAACTCAATCCAGTACTAGCACAAGCACGCCCAATCTCTTCAACAGCTAATGCATAAGAAATCGTATCACCGTCAGAACCACCATATCTACTTGGAAACGGAATGCCTAATAATCCAAGCTCTCCCATACGTTCGAAGGTTTTGACCGGAAATTTTGCTTCAAGATCAATTTCTTTCGCTCGTGGCCGAACGTAGGCTTCAGCAAATTGACGAACTGTACGACGTATTAACTTTTGCTCATCGGTTAATGTAAAGTTCAAACGAGTCCCTCCTCAGACAAACCGACCGTTCGGTTTGTGTTTTTACTATTATTATAATAGGATTCCGCTTGTAATGCAATACATTTTTTGCTAAAAAAGATGGATTCATTTATTTTATTATGTTTCAACTACAACTGCTCGTAAAATAAAGTCAGTAAATATAGAAGCAATTTGTTCGATTGACTTTTCGCCAGTTTCATCGTACCATTTGTGAATCCAATTAACCATTCCAAGAATCCCCATTACGACGATATCAACTTCTAAATCTTGGCGAAATTCTCCTTGTTTTTTTCCTGTATGCATTAGTCGTTCGAGAATTTTTCTAAATTTCTTCCGTTTCTTTTTAATAATTGCTTCGTATTCTGGTTGTAAGTAAATAGCCTCTTGATAAAAGACAGATAAGTGAGGTTTATACAAGTCAAATACATGAACGAACCGTTTAATTACACCTTGCAATTGCTCGATTGGGCGTTCATAGGTTTCAACCGCTTCTTCGACGCTTTCAATTGCATATGTAATAAACATATCGTGAATTACAAAAAGTAATTCGTCTTTCGACGAGAAATGATGATAAAATCCTCCTTTTGACGTATTTGCTTTGGTTACGATTTCATTGATCGATACACCATGAAAACCTTTTTTCTCAAAAAGGATTAAAGCCGTATCGATAATCTCCTTACGAAGTCCCGTTGTCATCTCCTCCTATTCTCTTTACATGCTAAAATTTCCGAATAAAAGTTACCCCTTCATTTTATAAAATGAAGGGGCATGTAGGAAGACCACTTTCGTATTGTGAAAAATTATAACATTTGCTTAATTACTTTACAAGTTCAATTATACAATAGTTTATGCGTTTAGTATTGAGTTTAATGTGTTTAACTTATTACTATAGGTTTTCACATCGACTGGTTTATTTAAAACATTAATTTGCTGTTCGATTAATGTTGTAATTTCTGTTTTAGATTCAGTAATCATTTCTGTAAAGACTGTCTCCATTTGTTCGACATACGCTTCTTGCATAATATTTTTCTGTAGCTGTAAATAATTTTCTACTTCTGGAAGCAATGCTTCGTAAAACAACTCTTTCATCTGTTCTCTTTCATTTTGTTCAAAGAAAGAACGTAAATTACGGAACACTTGTAATGCTTCATTAAAAAGAGCTAACGATATGTCTTCAAAGGCTTGTACGTAATCCGGTGTGATAAAACGTTGCTCCTTATAGTTAGGTAAAGTGATTAATTCATCAATCTCTTTTAGATCGTTCCGTAATTGTTCGTAATGATCTTTACATAACCCGTTCATAAAAGCCTCGATTCGTAACGAAACTGCTCGCACTTCTTGTAACAATTCATAACCGACATAATCGATTAGTCGGTTTCGATTATGTTCTAGTTGACGGCGAGCTTGCCTTCCATTTTCAGTCACGGTTGTTGGGTTAAAGTGCTCCTGGAACATATCGTGGAAACGAATGTATAACCGTTCCTTTACATAATGTAATTGGCGTTCAATACGCTCTTTTATCCGTTCAATAATATTTTGAACGGTTAATTGGTCTAATGTTTGAATTGCTTTTTCGTGATGTACTTTTAATTCGGTTATGGCTTTTTCCTTTTCTTCTTCATCTAGTTTTGTCGCTTCAATTAGTTGTTGCAAACGGGATTTAACCCGAGTAATATCCCAAAGAGCTGCTTCATACGTTAAAAGATGTAAATCATGTTCAACAAATTGCTGAAAGGTCGCCTCAAATGTAGTCATTTGATCGTTTAACCGTTCATTATTTTCCTTTTGTTCTAAAGATAATTTACTTGATAATGGGTAGATTTGTGGATTGCGGATTCCATACTGTAACAATTGTTCTTCAACATAGTCGACGACTAATTTTAATTCTTGTTCATCTTTTGCTAAATCAGCAGCATTTACGATAAAGAACATTTTATCAAGTTCAAAAGATTCCTTCACTCGGCCTAATTGAATTAAAAAATCACGGTCCGCACTTGTAACTGCATGATTATAATAGGTCACATAAAGAATTGCATCCGCTTCTTTAATATAATCAAAGGCTACATTCGTATGGCGAGCATTGACGGAGTTGGCCCCAGGTGTATCGACTAGGGTAATTCCCTTTTCTGTTAAAGCATTGTCGTAATATAAATCAACGGCTTCAATATAGGCAGCAATTGACTCATCGGTTACATAGGCGCCGAACTCATCGAGGGAGATTTCTTCCTCTTTACCTAACATTTTATGTCTTTCTTCATAACCTTTTAAAATAGCGACTAAATAAGATTGATAAACGTGAGAAAGTTGTTCATTCTCATAGGCTTTCTCCTTTTTCATCCAGTCGACAAATTCAATAAAAGTCCTTGCATCAGGAGATAAATCTTTTGTAATCGTCAATAAATCGTCCATTAATGTGTCTTCAGATTTGTATGAAATGACTACCGAACCATTTGAATACGTTCTATTTGTCGGACGGATTCTATTAATTACAGCGGTCGTCGGGTTTGGTGAGACTGGTAAAACTCTTTCGCCGATTAAAGCGTTAGAAAAGGATGATTTACCAGCACTAAAAGCCCCAAACAAAGCAATAGTAAGGTCTCGATTTTCGATTCGATTCTTTTTCTCTTTTAATTCTTTAATTAATAAATCGAAGTCCGGTAAAGATTCGATGGTAGTAATCGTTTGGTTGATCTTTTCTACAATTTCTTCCGCCTGCCATTCATCCTTAGAAATAGCCTCGTCAACCGTTACTTCAGCTTCCTCGACAATCCTTTCTTCTTCCTCTTCTTCGAGAGAGGTCGGGACTTCTTCCTTTACAAATTGTTTGCGAGTCTTTAACTCCTCTTCTAACAAGGAAATAGATGCTGTCTTCACTATATCTTCAGCTTCTAACAATCGATCTAACTCCATCACTTTTTGTTCATACGATTTTGTTTGTTCTTTTTTCTTATTATGAATTATACGCTCTTTTTCAAGTTCCTCTTTCTGTTTTAACAGGGGTTCCTTTTGGCTGTGAATTTCTTTTTCTAACTGTGCGTTAAACAGTGCGAAAAGTTCGTTTGCTTCGCGTTTAGCTAACTGTTTAATTTTATTACTAATATCGTTTGTATAATTTAGGATATATTGTCCGTTTACCGTTGCTCCTTCGTTTAATGCTTCATACAACTCTTTTGTAGAAAAAGGAATGGTAAATTGTTGTGCTTTTTCTCTTAAGTCGTCTGTGGCAATTTCGTATGCTTGTAATAGCTCAGCGAACTTTTCGCGAAGTCGCCATATAATCGTCGATTGCATTGACTTTTCTAATTCGGTATAAAAAGTTTGCAGTCGTTTTTCTCTTTCTGCTTCTGTCTTTTTCTTCGCCTGAAAGAAACCAACTTTAAAGTTAGGTTCTTGAGAAATTAAAAATTGCTCGGCTAAATCTCTTAGCTTAGCTGGCATAATATAAGCATTCTTTAATGTTTGTTCGACTTCTTCGTTAAACTGTTGCTCAAAACTAGTTAAACTCGTTTGTAAAGTAGTTAGTTGATCGGTCGTTTTTTGCCATAATGTTTCATCAAAGGAAGATGTGTCACTTTCTATTGTTTGATATGTTTTTTCTAACCATTCTTTATGGGAAGCAACAACTTGTTCTGTTGCTAGTGCGACTCGTTCCTTTATATTTGGTGGATTTTCTAATAAATTAAATAAATCTTCCTTAATAAAGGCTAAATCATTAAAAGACAAAGACTCATCCATTACCGATGAGTAATAAATTTTTTTCGGAAAAATGGACCACTCTTTAAAAGATTCCTCTACTCTTACTTTAAATTCATTGAAGGATAGTTCGTTTTCATTATGTTTATCTACTTGGTTAATTACGAGATAAATTGGAATTCCTTTTTGTTGAATTTGCTTTAAAAAAGTGAAATTTATTTCTGATTGAACATGATTGTAATCCATCACATAATATAGGACATCAACTAAATGTAAAGACGATTCCGTCATAAAACGGTCCGCATCATCAGCTGCATCAATACCTGGAGTATCGACGATAAATGTATTGGGTGGAACGAGTCGTTCGGAAGTATGGATTTCAATTTGGGAAATTGTATCTTTTGTCATACAGAAATCTTTTATAAGATCGATATCATAAGGTTCGTCGTATTCCACCGGATTTTGTTCATTAAAAAAGACTCGTGCAACTCCTGCACCAGACGTTATTTTAACAATATTTGCACTTGTTGGGATTGGACTTTTTGGTAAAAGTTCCTTTTCTAATAAATAGTTAATCATCGAGCTTTTACCCGCTGAAAAATGTCCGGTAAAACTTACATGAAATTGGTTTTTCTTTAACTTTTCATATAAGTCGACAATTTTCTGTGCATTAGCTAGATCTTTTTCAGCGTGCATTTGTTTATATAATAATCCTAATTTATCTTCAGTTATTCGTTTACTTCTTTCTAACACTTTCACTCTGTGTACCCCTCTTTATGAAATCAAATAATCTATCAAATAAAGAGAGTCCTTTTTTTGAGGACTCTACTTGTTATTGATCCTTTAAATAACGGTAACTACTACTATAATAAATCAATGGTTCCCCATCGTATACAGTTATATCGTTTACTTCGGCAATATAAATTGTATGATCTCCTGCTTCAACGGCATTAATAATTTTACAAGATAAATTTGCAAGGGAGTGGTCGATTACGGGAACTCCCGACTGGTCTCGGAAAGCTAAACCGTCTACATCGTCAATTTGTCTGGCAAAATATTGGGATAAGTCCTTTTGACTTTCTTCTAACATACTGACACCAAACAATGCACCAACTGTAAATAAATCATACATTGTTGCGCTTTCATCAATCGATATTGCGATTAGCATCGGGTCCAAAGAAATCGACATAAAAGCATTTACAGTCATGCCAACCGGCTCATCTTTATCATACATAGAAATAACCGTAATACCAGTGGCAAATTTACCCATTGCATCGCGAAATAAACGTTCATCCATAAAGTGGTATCATCCTCTCTCATACTATACATACTACAATAACACGATTGGATAAAATTTTACATTGTTTTGTCTGTTTAGTTAACATAATAATATTATTGTGAATGATTCGAGAGAGGATGGACTTTTTTTGTTTTTAATCTTTTTCTTCTAAGGGTTTTTCATACGGTTCATTTTTATATACTTCAATAACTTCGCCTGCTTCATCTTCGTCTAATATAAAAGAACCGTTACTGTTTCGTTCATTAATCGGTAATTCAATAGGGTCAACTGTATAGACTTGCTCTTTTTCAGTAAAGATGTACATTTCCACTGGATTTTCAAGGGAAATTGGCTCGACATGTACTAACTTATGTGGTTTCGTTTTTAAAGCTCGTAATAAATATTGTCCACGACGGGCTCGATTCGTTTGCTCGATTGCATTATATGCCATACGTTTACATGCCCCGCGTTGAGTCACTAAAAATAAATGCGATTTTTCTTCATCCACAAAGGAAAAGCTACTTACGATATGATCATCGTCTCGTAATTGGATTCCGATTACTCCCCGGGCACGAATTCCAACAGGAGAGATCTCTTCTTCATGGAAACGAATTCCATACCCTTCGTTCGTTGTAAGGACAAGCTGATGGTTTCCGTCTGTTTTAACAACATTAACAACTTCATCTTCTTTTCTTAAATTTAAAGCAATTAAACGGTGTTGCTTGCGCGTCGTTTTATATTCGTTTAATACTGTCTTTTTTACAAGTCCGTACTTTGTAAAGAAGACGATGAAACGATCGTCAGTAAATTCACGAATTGGAATTGCTCGAACGATTTTTTCACCATCGTCTAATGTGGTTAAATTTGAAATGTGTACACCACTTTCCCTCCAACGAATATCTGGCAATTCATGGACGCGAATTAATATATATTTTCCAAAGTTGGTAAATAACATAAGCTGATCTGTCGTTTCAATCTCCATAAGTTCCGTTAAATAGTCGTTCTTTTTCATCGTTAAGTCTTCTTTATTTGATGCGGCATAGGATCGTAAACTTGTCCGTTTAATATAACCATCTTTCGTTAATGAAACGACAACCGTTTCAGTTGGGACGGTCACTTCGATATTGATTTTAATTTCTGCTATTTCTTCCTCAATGACCGTTCGACGCTTACTTGGATATTTCTCTTTAATCGTTCGCAAATCATTTTTAATTTTTTTAAGTAGTTCTTTCTCGCTATTTAAAATCTTCTCATACGTTGCCATTTTCTTTTGTAATTCTGCTTGTTCCTCTTCTAGTAGTGTGACGTCCGTATTTGTTAAACGATATAACTGTAGGTTTAAAATAGCATCTGCCTGCGCTTCAGTAAATTTGTAGGTAGCGATAATATTTTCTTTTGCATCTTTGCGATTTTTCGATTTTCTAATAAGTTCGATTAATTCATCTAAAATTGAAATCGCCTTAATTAATCCTTCAACAATATGAGAACGTTCTTTTGCCTTTGTTAAATCAAAGGTCGTCTGGCGCGTGACAACTTCTTTCTGATGCTCTATATAAGCATCTAAAATCTCTGGTAAACTAAGTAGTTTCGGTGTTCGGTCTTGGATTGCGACCATATTATAGTTATATGTTACTTGTAGGTCGGTATTTTTAAATAAGTATTGTAAAATACCTTCACTGTCGGCATCTTTTCTTAGTTCGATGACGATCCGTAGACCTGAACGGTCTGTTTCATCACGAACTTCGCTTATCCCTTCAACCTTTCGCTCTAAATGAAGCTCATCTATTTTCCGAACTAAATTCGCTTTATTTACATCATAAGGGATTTCTTCAATAATGATGCATTCACGGTTACCACGCATTTTCTCTATCTTTGTTTTACCACGAACGACGATTCGTCCACGACCTTTTTTAAAAGCATTGATTATTCCATCCCGCCCTTGGACAATTCCACCAGTTGGAAAGTCGGGACCTTTTATTTTCTCCATTAACTTTTCTACAGTTACGTTTGGACGATCGATTTTCATTATAATCGCATCGATCACTTCTTCTAAATTATGGGGTGGAATGTTCGTTGCATAACCGGCGGATATCCCTGTAGAGCCGTTGATTAAAAGGTTAGGTAGTTTTGCCGGAAAAACGACGGGTTCTTCATTCGTGTCATCAAAATTTGGAATAAAATCGACAGTATCTTTATCGAGATCGACGAGTAATTCGGAAGTAATTTTAGCAAGGCGGGCTTCGGTGTAACGCATTGCTGCAGCCGGGTCGCCATCGATACTTCCGTTATTACCGTGCATTTCGACTAATTCGTACCGCATTTTCCAATCTTGACTCAAACGTACCATTGCTTCATAGACGGAGCTATCACCATGGGGATGATAGTTTCCGATAACTGTACCAACAGTACGTGCAGCTTTTCTAAAATTATTTTCATGGGTGTTTTTATCGACGTGCATTGCATAGAGGATACGTCTTTGTACTGGTTTTAATCCGTCTCGTACATCGGGTAGAGCCCGATCTTGAATAATATATTTACTATATCTACCGAAGCGGTCCCCGATGACTCGCTCTAAAGGCAGTTCAATAAAGTTGTTCGGTTTAGCCATATCGATAACTCCTTTATCCTACTTATTGAATTAAATTGTCGTCTTCTTCAAGACCGAAGGATACGTTTTCTTCAATCCATTCTCGACGTGGTGCGACTTTATCTCCCATTAAAGTCGTTACGCGACGTTCGGCTTGCGCGACATTTTCCATCGTTATTTTTACTAATGTTCTCGATTCTGGATTCATAGTCGTTTGCCATAATTCTTCTGCGTTCATCTCTCCAAGACCTTTATACCGTTGTACCATATAATTAGACTTTAATTGGTTAAGAATCTCCCTTAATTCATCGTCATTCCAAGCAAATTGTTCTTTTTTCTTTGCGCCTTTTCCTTTTGTAATTTTATAAAGCGGTGGTAAAGCTAAATATACTTTCCCTGCTTCAATTAAAGGACGCATATAACGATAAAAGAACGTAAGTAATAACACTTGAATATGCGCACCATCTGTATCAGCATCTGTCATGATTATAATTTTATCGTATTTTACATCGTCTAATTCAAAGTCTTGGCCGACACCGGCTCCGATCGTATGGATGATTGTAGCAATTTCTTCATTTTTCATTATGTCTTCTAATTTTGCTCGTTCTGTATTAATTACTTTTCCTCGAAGGGGTAAAATTGCTTGAATTTTCCGATCTCGGCCTTGCTTTGCTGAGCCACCCGCAGAATCCCCCTCCACTAAAAATAATTCAATTTTTTCCCGATCCCGGGATTGAGCGGGTGTTAATTTTCCCGATAACAAGGCTTCTGTTCGACGACGTCTTTTTCCACGGCGGGCATCTTCTCGAGCTTTTTGCGCAGCTTCTCGAGCTTCTTTCGCTTGGATTGCTTTTTGTAGTAAGTTCGTTGCTATCTCACGATTTTCTTCTAAAAAGAAAGTAAATCGTTCGGAGACAATTTGATCGACGGCAGAGCGCACTTCAGTTGTACCGAGTCTTCCTTTTGTTTGACCTTCAAACTGAAGAAGCTCTTCCGGTACTCGAACGGATACAATTGCTGTTAGACCTTCTCGAATATCGTTTCCATCTAAGTTTTTATCATTTTCTTTTAGTAAATTGTTCTTACGAGCATAATCATTAAACGTACGGGTAATTGCAGCTCTTGCTCCTACTTCGTGTGTACCACCGTCTTTTGTCCGTACTTGGTTGACAAAGGAATGCATATTTTCGACATAACTATTCGTAAATTGAAAGGCAAAGTCAACTTCTATTCCATCAGTTTTACCACTAAAAGATAAAATATCATGTAAGCCATCTTTACCTTCGTTTAAGTATTCAATAAAGGAAACGAGACCTTCTTCATAAAAGTACGTTTCTTCTGTACCGGTCCGTTCATCGGTTAATGTAATATGTAATTTTGGCAATAAAAAAGCAGACTCCCGTAAACGTTCGGCAATCGTTTCATAATGAAAATCAACAGTTTGGAAAATCATCGCATCTGGCTTAAAGCGGACCTTTGTTCCTGTATTAGTCGTTTTTCCTTCCTCTACTAAGTCGCTGACGATTTCGCCACCTTTTTCATACCGTTGGAAATACTTTTTACCATCGCGATAAACGGTAACTTCTACAAATTCAGATAAGGCATTTACTACTGCTGCTCCAACACCGTGTAAGCCACCACTTGCTTTATAGCCACCTTGTCCAAATTTTCCTCCGGCGTGGAGTACTGTAAAGATTACTTCGACCGTTGGTTTACCCGATTCATGTAATCCAGTAGGGATTCCACGGCCATTATCTTTAACTTCGATACTTCCGTCCTTGTAAATTCTCACGTCAATTCGATCACCAAAACCATTTAAGGCTTCGTCCACAGCGTTATCTAAGATCTCATATACTAAATGGTGTAAGCCACGATGATCGGTGCTACCTATATACATTGCCGGACGTTTACGAACGGCTTCTAAACCTTCTAATACTTGTATCGATGCTTCTGTGTACGTAATTGATGTATGGTCCAACATCATCTTCTCCTTCTATCTACAAAGATCTATTTTTCTTTTTATAAAGTAAACCGTTAAAAAAAGATGACATCGCTCGTCATCCTTTTTTACGAAATGTTTAGTTATTATTATAATACTGCATGAGCTACTTTAATACATAGGTCCATAATGACGGTGAAGTTATTTTCTTTCAACAAGTGATAAGCTTCTTCATTGACAACCCCTTGCTGTGCCCAAAAAACTTTGCAGTTTGTTTGAATCGCTTGTGCTGCGATTTCTGGTAAAAACACAGAACGACGGAATACGTTAATAATATCTATATCTTCTTCAATATCAAGCAAAGAATCGTACGCCTTTTCTCCTAATACCGTATCGACCATCGGGTTGACTGGGATGATCTTGTAACCTGCTTCCTGCATCGCTTTTGATATTTCATAAGAAGTTCTTTCGGGATTGTCCGACAATCCAACAACAGCAATCGTCTTGGCTTCATCTAAAATTTCTTTAATTTCTTCTTTCGGTGGATTTTCCCAAGCCATATCCGTTCCTCCTCGTACTTACTCGTTGTTTCTTAGTTTACCATAAATTCGCAACTTGTGAAAATCGTTGTATAAAACTTAAAGTAATTTGATTAATGTTAATCTACCACAATGTAAAAAATATGATACACTATAACATAGATTATGTAGTAGAAAGTAGGTTCGGAATGGAGTATATTATTTTTATTTTGCTAGCTTATTTACTAGGTTCGATCCCTTTTGCCTTAGTCGTTGGCAAGATAGGCTTTAATAAAGATATACGTAATTATGGTAGTGGAAACCTTGGAGCGACAAATGCTTTCCGTATCTTAGGTGTAAAGGCCGGTATTATCGTTACATTAGCTGATATTTTAAAGGGCACGTTAGCTACTCTATTACCTGTCTTTGCTAGTTTTTTCGTCGATGTAGAAGTGTCAAGATTAATCATTGGTCTTTTTGCTGTTTTAGGACATACATACCCAATTTTTGCAAAATTTAAAGGTGGAAAAGCAGTCGCTACATCTGGTGGGGTTGTATTAGGTTTAAATCCTCTTTTGTTTTTATTAATTTTGTTGACATTTTTTATCACCTTATACATTACAAAATACGTTTCTTTAACATCGATGATTACCGGGGTAATCTCTACGATTCTTGCCTTTTTCTTTAAAGACTATTTATTATTTGCGCTAATTTTAGGTTTAACAATTTTTATTATTATTCGACATCGTGAAAATATCGAGCGGATTAAAAATCGCACAGAACCGAAAATTAATTGGTTATAAACATACGCTTAAACAAATTCATTGATAGACAACGATTACTTAGCGTATACTAACTAATTAAGTGAAGGATATTTTAACATTGATCGATTATGATAATATATTGAAACAATTTAGTGCCCTATAATTAAATACGGTCAAAGTATAAAAGTGAGGTAGACCGATGAAACACTTTTTCATTTGGCTCATAAAAGGATACCAACGATATATTAGTCCGGTTAAGCCGAGAACTTGTCGATTTTATCCGACTTGTTCTAGTTATAGTTTAGAAAGTTATCGACGTTTTGGTACGTTAAAAGGTACCTATTTAACAATAAAGCGACTTCTTAAATGTCATCCGTTTCATCCTGGTGGTGTTGATTTAGTGCCTGAAAAAAATCCTAAAGCAGAAAACAAACCTAGCAAGACTTTAATTGGAAGGTGAACATCATGAAAATAATTATCGAAGAAAAAGCAGCCCGTTGGTATAAAGACGAATTACAATTGGACGCTCCGGCCTATATTCGTTTTACTGTTCGGTACGGTGGAATGGGAGGTAATATTCCAGGATTTTCCCTAGGAATTTCATCGGAAAAACCTGAGCAAGTACACACATCGACAGAAGTAAATGATATAACCTTTTACGTTGAAGAAAATGATGCCTGGTATTTTGAAGATAAGAATTTAGTTGTTTCTTTCGATGAGGAATTAGACGAACCACAGTTTACGTATGAACAACCATAAACTTTGTGGTTCGTTCTTTTTTAATTATTTTTCAAATTTTGCGTTAAGTTAAACTTTTGTATATGGAAATGTAATCCTTCCTTCTGTAAGATTTCAAATTGTCTTTTACCAATTAAATCGAAGTGAGGGTATTCCCCTTGATGAATCCAGTCCGCTCTTAAATTATATCTTTTACCCCACTTCTTTAGCTTTTCAATGGAAGAACAACCAACCTTTGTCACTGTTGTATACTGTGGAAAGCGTCGGTCGTACCAATAATGAGTAATAAAGGCAATTTCCCCATTAGACACTTTTCGTTTCCATGCATTTAATTCATCTCTCGTAATCCCAAAAGCCAACTTCCCCCTCCTTACTTGCATCTTTTAATAAATTATGCCACTTTTGATTAATTGAACGTAATCGAATCGGTCGAAACGTTCCTTTTTCAACAAAAGTATGTTCCGTATAACCGGTGACTAATGTTTCATCCTTTTCATTTTTTATTACATAATCATAGGTTAAACGGACACCTTTATATTGTTTGATAACCGTTTCAACATATACGGTTTCACCATAACGAGCTGGTTGATGATAGGTTAATCTAGTATCAATAACTGGCAATAAAACCCCTTCAGCCTCTAATTCTGGATAAGTAAATCCGAGCTGTTCAATTAATTTTGTACGGCCAATTTCAAACCAGACTAAATAATTAGCATGATAAACAACACCCATTTGATCTGTTTCTTGATAACGAACATCGATGGCTGTTCTGTTTGTAACGTCAAATTCTTCCATCAGCATAAATCTCCTTATGTATTTCTCTTTACATAATAGTGTAACATAACTAAAACCGCCCAAGCTATTTAAGCCTATATAAAAATTAAGGACTGAACCTAAATAAAGGATTCAGTCCTTAATTTTTTAATGATCTACTTCATCTTTTATCTCGTCGCGAAAACCTGCAATTGCTCTGCGCCGTCTTTTGTTTTTTTCAATAATATTTTCCCGCTGTTCACCTGAAGCCGACTCCAGAGATTCTTCTGCTTCCGAAATATTTTCATACGTATCGTGAATCATTTCCTGAAGTTTTTCGACGTTATCACTACGATCATCAGGATTTGGCTTCCTTCTTTGTCTAGTCATACTAGCTTCACCCCTCTCCTTTCCTATACGTGTAGTATGGAAAGTTAAGTGACTATTATTCATATACGGTCTAAATAAAACATAATTTAAAGATGAACCTCCCATAAAAAAACAGAGTTCAGCCCTTTTGCCGAACTCTGTTTTACTTAACAATTAATTTTCGTTCAAACGCTCACGTAGGACCATCTGTAGGATTCCGCCATTACGGTAGTAATCCATTTCTACTTCACTATCGAAGCGTACGATTACTTTGAACGTCTTTTCGTTACCTTCTTCATCAGTAGCGACGACGTCAATCTTATCGTTTGGCTGAACGGATTCATCGATATTAATCGTGAATGTTTCTTTACCTGTTAATCCGAGAGATTCTGCACTCTCACCGTCAGCAAAGACTAATGGAAGTACTCCCATCATGACGAGGTTAGAACGGTGGATTCGCTCGTAACTCTCAGCAATTACTGCTTCAACCCCTAAGAGGTTAGAACCTTTTGCTGCCCAATCACGGGATGAACCCATACCGTAGTCCTTACCACCGATTACAACTAATCCAGTACCATCTTCTTTGTACTTCATCGCTGCGTCGTAGATTGGCATTACTTCTCCCGTTGGCCAGTATGTTGTATAACCACCTTCTGTACCTGGGGCAATCTTGTTACGAATACGGATATTCGCAAACGTTCCACGCATCATTACTTCGTGGTTTCCACGACGGGATCCATACGAGTTAAAGTAACGTGGTGATACACCGTTCTCTGTTAAATATTTCCCTGCTGGTGAATCTAAAGCAATTGCTCCAGCTGGTGAAATATGGTCTGTTGTTACTGTATCTCCTAAGTAGGCTAACGTACGTAAACCAGTTAATGGTTTAATGGAGTCAGCCTCTTTCGATAACCCTTCAAAGAATGGTGGGTTCTGAATGTATGTTGACTTTTCAGACCACTCGTATAATGGTTCGTCTGTAGTTTCAATTTGATTCCACTTCTCGTTAGATTCGAATAAGTTTTCGTATTCTGCACGGAAGATTTCTGGAACTACTACTGAATCAACAACCTCTTTAATTTCAGCCATCGATGGCCAAATATCTTTTAAGAATACGTCGTTACCGTCCTTATCTTGTCCGATAGGATCATTGCGTAAGTCAATATCAACTGTACCTGCTAATGCATAAGCTACTACTAACGGCGGTGAAGCTAAGTAGTTCACCTTCGTTAATGGGTGAATACGTCCTTCAAAGTTACGGTTTCCTGACAATACAGATGCAACAGTTAAATCAGCATCCATAATTGCCTTTTCAATATCTTCACGTAATGGACCAGAGTTACCGATACATGTCGTACATCCGTAACCAACGTTATGGAAACCTAAGACGTTTAAGTAGTTCGTTAAGCCTGCATCTTCGAGGTAGCGTGTAACTACCGTAGAACCTGGAGCAAGAGATGTCTTAACGTATGCAGGAACTTTTAAGCCTTTTTCTACAGCCTTTTTCGCTAACAAGCCTGCACCTAACATAACATGTGGGTTAGACGTGTTTGTACAGGAAGTGATTGCTGCAATTGCAACTGCTCCTGTCTTCATTACTGTCTCTTCACCGTTAGGTCCTTTAATTACGGCTTCTTTTTCAAACTCTGACTCATCTAAGCCGAGGCCATGGTTACCTGCTGGCGCTGTGACAGCTTTTCTGAATTCTTTCTGCATATTATCAAGGCTAATGCGGTCTTGTGGACGCTTTGGACCAGCTAAGCTTGGCTCAAGCTTGTTTAAGTCAATTTCGACAACTTCTGTATATTCTGGATCTGGCTGACTTGCATCATACCATAAGTTGTTACGCTGGGCGTATTCTTTTACAACTTGGATATGCTCTTCATCACGGCCTGTAAGACGTAAGTAATCTAAAGTTTCTTCGTCAATTGGGAAGAAACCGACAGTTGCTCCGTACTCAGGTGCCATGTTAGAAATAGTTGCACGGTCTGCAAGTGGCATATCTTTTAATCCAGGACCGAAATATTCAACAAACTTACCAACAACATTACGCTCACGTAATGTTTGTGTAACGGTTAATGCTAAGTCTGTAGCTGTCGTTCCTTCTGGAAATTCTCCAGTGAACTTAACTCCGATAACTTCAGGTGATGGGAAATAAGACGGCTGACCGAGCATTCCTGCCTCAGCTTCAATTCCACCAACACCCCAACCTAACACACCTAGTCCGTTAACCATTGGTGTATGGGAGTCTGTTCCCACTAGTGTATCAGGGAACGCATCGTAATTTCCTTCGTCGTTTTGATTTGCATGAACGACATTCGCTAAATATTCTAAGTTAACTTGGTGAACGATTCCTGTCGCAGGTGGTACTGCGCGATAGTTTTTAAACGCTTTTTGCGCCCAGTGTAAAAACTCATAACGCTCAGCATTTCGTTCAAATTCTAATTCCATGTTCGCTTGTAATGCATTTTCTGTTCCATATTCATCTACTTGAACAGAGTGGTCAATTACTAAATCAACTGGTACTTCCGGGTTAATTTGATCAGGGTCGCCACCCATATCTACCATTGCCTTACGTAATGACGCTAAGTCAACAACTGCTGGAACTCCTGTAAAATCTTGTAAGATTACACGGGATGGTTTAAATGGAACATCGGTATTTTTACCTTCTTCTGTCCCCCATTTTGCAAGACCTTCGACGTGTTCATCTTTAATAACTCTACCATCGTGTTGACGAATTACTGATTCGAGTAAAATACGAATCGAAAATGGTAGACGTTCGACGTTTCCAAGTCCAGCTTCTTCAATAGCTTTTAATTCATAGTAATTATACGTTTTACCGTTCAATTCAAAGCTTTTCTCTTGACGGAAACTCATTGAATAACAAACCCCTTTCAAGTCATAACTTCTACACGTGTCAATGTAGACTACATAATTGTGCTTACAATATTAGTTTATACGAAAAAGTGCGATAAAACAAATGTTTAGAGGGGTTCATCCTATATAATATAATTATGTTTAGTGATAATTGTTTGTTATTCCAATTCGTAATTACCTTTTGATAAGATTATTTTGGCTCAAAACACATTTCTTATATTGGTAACTTCACCTCAAAGGTCGAACCGACATTTTCTAAGGAAAAAATAGACAGTTGTCCGTTATGTTTCTTTATAATTTGCTCAGTAACGACTAATCCTAATCCCGTTCCATCTTCCTTGGTTGTGTAAAATTCATTACTAACCTTTTCTATAATTTGTTCAGACATTCCGTGACCGTGATCGATAACCTCAATCACTAAAGAATCTCTTAACTCTCTTACGTGAATCTTTATCGTCCCTCTAGACCCCATTGCATCCGCACCATTATATATAAGATTTATTAATACTTGCTTAATTTCATTTGGATTGCAATAAATCGCAACATCTAAGTTGCCACTTACTTCAAAGTCAATATCTTTTAACGTTGTTTGGGCTTTCATCAATAATAAAACATCATTAATTAATCGTTTTACATTAACTAATTCTTTTTTATCTTTATTCGGATTAGCCAATTGTAACAATTCATTAGTAAGACCTTCTATTTTCTCTACTTCTTGAAGGAGTACTTGTACATATTCTTCTTTATGTTCAACACCGGCTTGAATTAATTGTAAAAATCCTTTAATCGCAGTTAAAGGATTGCGAATTTCATGGACAACATTAGCAGACATTTGTGCACTTAATACGAGTTTTTCTAATCGTTTTAATTCATTCTTTAAATAATAAGTTTCAGATACATCCTGTAACGAACAAACATACATCGTCGCCTTATTCACAATCGTTCGTTTAATCGTAATTGAAAATTGAAGTCGTTTATTGTTTTTTGTAATAAATACTTCATGTGGAATGTGTAAGGGCTCACTGCTATTTTTAAAATGATGTTTGATTCGTTGAATAACAAATTGTGGAAAAATAATTTCCCAAGAATTATTCACAACGTCTTCTACCGTAAAATCGAAGTATAAATGAATTGATTCAGTTACTATCTGCACATTATCGTCTTGATCCCACATTAACATAATGCGACCTTCATCTACATGCAAAACCGATTGTAAAACTTCCTCGTGAGCTTTTGCTAATATTGTCTTTTTTAAATGCACTCTTTTTCCCCCTTATAAGATACAATTTTCCTTTCTTCTCTATCTTTATGGTGAGATTCTTGAGTCTATGCATATAAACGATTATAATGAGGTTGAACTCCCGTATGTAATTAACCTTTTTTATATCTTACTATATTTTCCAATAAATTTAAACATTTATTTTAACTTCTTCATTAATTAAATTTAACTTTAGTAAAAGGGCTGGTTGATTGTGCAAATTTTACTCGAATATTTTGTTGTTATTTGGGGTTTTTTAATGTTAGGAACTTTAGCAATTGGTGGCTATTTTATGTTTCGTAAATTCTTGAAACAATTGCCAAAAGAAGACGGTAAATCAGAAATGGACTGGCAACATTACTTTATCGAGAAAACGAAACATATGTGGCAGGAAGAAGAACTCGAATTATTAGATGAGCTTCTTTCCCCTGTTCCGGAACTATTCCGCGACGTTGCAAAACAGACGATTGCTAGTAAAATCGGAGAGTTAGCCCTTGAAGAAGGTGCTGAAGTTATCACCCAAGAGCTTTTAATTAAAGGTTATATTATTGGAACTCCGAAACGAGACCACCGATTTTTAAGAAAAAAATTAAAAGAGAAAAATATCGACATCATACCTTACGAAAAATATTTTGAAATGTCGCGAAAAGATTATCGGAAAAACTGGCGTGAGCGATATAAATTAGACAATTCTAAATAAATTTCCCTTAAACATATTACTAAAAAGAAGTATGTAGCTTTAATACATACTTCTTTTTTTATATAAAAAATCCCTCTAAAGTAATTAAGAAGAAAAATAACTTTAGAGGGAGTCTAGCTAAATTTATTTTGTTTCTGATGTTTTATGTTGATCGGAATTGATTGTCAAAATAATCGTCATCGTAGTACCAAAAACAGTAAAGTAAACACCAAGGTCAAACAGCATTGCAGTTGATAAATCGACTTCACCGAAAAGCGGGATTGTAAACGTTCCGAATGTATGCGTTAAGAATGGAACGTTAAAAAGTAAGGCCCCTAGTCCCGTCAAGGTCGCTAACAATAAGCCGATTGGAATAAAAAGCAAAAAGTTGATTGGTATTATTTTTCTTACCGTCTCTTCTCCAAAGGCCATATACATAAGTAGAAAGGCTGCTGTCGTTGTGAGGCCTCCAATAAATCCGCCACCGGGTGAATTATGACCGGCTAATAATAAATAAATTGCAAAGCCTAACAAAATAAAGACGATTAAAGAAGAAGTGGATTTTAAAATAAGATTATTTGGTTTATACATCTTCTCACCTACTATCTTAAAAAAATTCAACATTGTTAAAATCCGTAAAAGCCAGTCCATTCAGCTAATAAAGATGTAATTTTCGTCATCCAGTCGAAAAATAGTGCAACTCCGAAGAAAATCATAATGTAGCCACCGATTTTCATAATCTTTTGGCTATGTCGACGAATCCATTCGAAACGACCGACGAAGAAAGATAAAACGAGAAACGGAATTGCAAAGCCTAACACATAACTAATCATTAAGATTAATCCTTGATCTGGGTGCGTTGCTGCTAACGATAAAACGACCATTAAAATTGGACCAGTACACGGTGTCCATCCCATCGAAAAAGCCATACCGATAATGAAAGAGCCGATAAATCCGGCTGGCCGATTTTTTACAGTAACTGATTTTGTTTTCGATAAAAATTGAAAGTCCAATACTCCTACAATAACTAGTCCAAAGAAAACGATCAAAATCGCACCAATTTGCCTAATAAGATGTTGATACATTAAAAAGAATTCGGAAATTAAGGTGGTACTAAATCCTATTGTAACAAAAATCGCCGAAAAGCCGAGTAGAAACATAATCGTATGTATAAGGCTTCTTCTTGCAAGCTTTTTATTTTCATCTTGTAAATCACTTACACTCATTCCTGTGATATAAGATAAAAAAGCCGGATACAACGGTAATACACAAGGTGATATAAAAGATAAAAACCCCGCACCGAAGGCGAGGAAAATATTAACTTCTTGCAATAAAATCGCCCCTAACTTATTTCCGTATTTTAAGGAACATTTCCCGGGCAACCGCAAAGCTTAACAAATAGTCCAAGAATATCCGATAATAATTCATATTATATGTCGAAATTGCCAAAGAAACAACGAAAAAACGTAAAACTCCCAACATTATACTTGAACAAATTCCTCTTGACGCTTCATACGTTTTTTATACGCATAGGAGGCAAGGATAATGCTAATTTCATATAACAAAATTAAAGGGATTGCCACGACGATCTGTAAAATAACATCAGGGGGTGTAATAAGCCCACTGATTAGAAGTAAGATGAAATAAGCGTATTTTCTCGTACGTTTTAAAAAGTCTGGTGTAATTATGCCTAAACTTGTTAAAAACATCATAACGATTGGTAATTCAAATACGAACGCAAATATGATCATCGTATGAAATAAAATTCTAAAATATCGTTCAACCGTAAAAATTTCGTTAAAAAGTCCATCATTTAAAGCGATAAGAAAAGGAAAAATTAATTGAGTAAAAGCTAAATAACCGGCAACTAAGCCAAGGACAAACAAAAGAAAAATAACCGGTACGTAAAGCAATGTAGCCCGTCGCTCATTCTTTTTTAATCCCGGTTTAATAAAAAGCCAAAGTTGTAAGGCTAAAACCGGTAAAGTAGCGACAATTGCTACTAATCCAGCAATTGAAAAAAAGATCCATACCGTCTCCAAGGGACTCGTTATATTTAATTTAATATGAACATCTTTTGCAAAGAACGAATACACTTCTTCGCGATATATAAATCCTAAAATAAAAAAAACAACGAAAACAAAAGCGGTAACCATTAAACGATTACGCAATTCGGTCAAATGACCAGTTACATCCATCGCTTTCTCGTTAAGTTCAGTAGACATCCTCTACACCTCAGCCACATTAAAATATAAACCGGTGATAAAAAAGATGTAAGGCTCCAGTGTCCTTACACCTTTTTCTACTTATTCATTTTCTTCCTTTTGTTTTGCGTCATCATCCATTAATCCTTTTGTTGCATTCTTAAACTCACGTAGAGAATTTCCAGCAGCCCTTCCAATCTCTGGTAACTTTGACGGTCCGAAAATTAAAAGAGCAATAACGAGCAATAAAATTAATCCCGGTAATCCTAAATTTGCAATATTCATTCGTTCCACCTCTTTGGATTTATAAAATAATCGTGATCTGTTAAAGCTAGATCGACTGATAAATGCTTAACTATACATTCATTTGACTCAATCATAAGGGATTCGTCTATATAATACAAGCAATAAAGTTATTTCCGTTCGTATACGATATAGTAATAATCGTAAGGGTTTTTTTGATCTTTTGGTCCTTTTTCTTTCGATATAATTTTCCACTCATCTTTATCAAACTCAGGAAAGTACACATCTCCTTCGAAGACCTCGTCGATTTCTGTAATATACATCCGGTCGACATAAGGTAACATTTGTGAAAATAAATTTCCGCCTCCGATGATGAAGATTTTTTCATCTTTTCTTTCCTCGATATAATCTAATAAGGATGTAATTGAATGCAGTACAGTTACTTCTTCTGGGAAATTAGCTTCAGTGCGAGTTAAGACGACATGTTTTCGATTCGGTAACACTCTTCCTAATGACTCAAAGGTTTTCCTTCCCATTACGATTGTATGCCCTGTTGTTCTCTCTTTAAAGTATTGTAAATCTTTCGGTATGTGCCATGGCATATCATTTTTATAACCTATGACACGATTTTTATCCATTGCAACGATAAATGCTAACATATTGCTTCTCCCTTAATATCTACTTCTTAATATTACCCCTTCATTGTATCTTAATCACGGAAAAAAGGACAGTATTAGTAAAAAACGTAACGAATTCGTCACGACTTTTTATACCGCTACTGGTGCTTTTATTGCTGGATGATGTTCATAACCAACGATTTCAAAATCAGATAACTCATAATCGAAAATCGATTCCTTGTTCGTATTGATTTTTAGTTGCGGTAGAGGTTTTGGCTTTCTAGTAAGTTGTAGCTTTACTTGCTCTACGTGGTTTGAATAAATGTGCACATCACCAAAGGTATGGATGAACTCCCCTATCTTAAGGCCTGTTTCTTTTGCAATTAAATGAGTAAGCAAGGCATAACTTGCAATATTAAAAGGAACACCTAAAAAAACATCCGCACTCCGCTGGTATAACTGACAAGAAAGTTTTCCCTCTGCTACGTAAAACTGAAACAATGTGTGACATGGAGGTAGCGCCATATTCGGTATATCAACCGGATTCCAAGCAGATACGATATGACGACGGGAATCTGGATTATGCTTGATTGAATGAATGACATCTTTTATTTGATCGATTATTTCACCTCTAGGTCCTTCCCATTTTCGCCATTGCTTTCCATAGACGAAGCCTAGATCACCATATTTTTCCGCAAAAGCATCGTCTGTTAGAATTTTTTCCTTGAAACGTTCCATTTGCTCTTTATATTGTACGTTAAATTCTTCATCAACTAAGCTACGCCGACCAAAGTCTGTCATGTCCGGACCATCGTATTCGTCGCTTTCAACCCATTTCTTAAAAGCCCATTCATTCCATATATTATTGTTATTTTCTAATAAATAACGAATGTTTGTATCGCCTTTTAGAAACCAGAGAAGCTCACTTGCAAGTAAACGGAACGAGACAAATTTCGTTGTAAGAAGCGGAAACCCTTCTTCTAAATTAAACCTAATTTGTTTACCAAATAAGGAATACGTCCCGGTATTTGTACGGTCATTTTTTTTAATACCTTCATCTAATATTTCTTGTAATAAATTTAAATAAGCCGCTTCATTTCTCATCCTGATCCCACCCTATCCTTTTTATAAATTAAGTTATTTATACGATTATGATTATTCCTCTAAAATAAACATATTAAGTATAACAAATATTATATAAAAGATGAACTTATACTTATCGTAATATAATTGTAACGTATATCATGGAGAGGTCCTTCATAAAATTGTTAATAATTCGACATAAAAGAAAGGAGCATAAAGATGCAAACTAAAGCTGTTGAAAAAGCAATGAGACGCTCCCTTCTATACAGTTTTGCCCTTACTCAATCTTTATCACTGCAAAGTGCTTTAGCCGTACCATATCAGGCAGAGGATGTCATTCATCAAGAACCGATTGAATATGGAGATCACGGTGAACTCGTCCGACATATCCAACTTAAATTAAAAAAACTTGGTTACTATAACGACCGGATCGATGGACAGTATGGTTTATACACAGAGCAAGCAGTAAGAAGCTTCCAATCATCTGAAGCAATTACTATCAACGGTCAAATAAACAAAGATACTTTTCAACGACTACAAAATAAAGAAAAACAAATAGCTATCAAAGAAATAAAACCTTATTTAAACAAAATTACTTACGGTGAAACCAGTTCCCAAGTTGAACAAGTGCAAGAAGTATTATATTTTTATGGTTATTATAAAGGAAAAATTGATGGTATATACGGTAATTTAACGAAAGAAGCGATTGAACGGGTAAAAGCAGATGATGCAGTGAAGGAACTATTTTCACCTACTAAAACAGAAGAACAAGTCGAGGCTCCCGAAACAGAAATAAATACAGAAGTTAATGACCCTGCTATTGTACCGGTAAAGTCGACGAATCCAAGTGAAGTTATCTCTGTTGCTAAATCGCTTATTGGGACACCTTATAAATGGGGTGGTACGTCAAGGAAAGGGTTTGATTGTAGCGGATTTATTCAATATGTCTTCGATGAAGTTGACCTCGTCCTACCTAGAACCGTTAGAGATATATGGAATTTTACTGATCCGATTGATTCGCCATCAGTAGGTGATTTCGTCTTTTTTGAAACGTATGAACCAGGCCCTTCCCATATGGGGATTTATATTGGTGAAGGTCAATTTATTCATGCAAGTACTTCAAAAGGTGTTCGGATTAGTCATTTAGAAGAAGACTATTGGAAACAAAGATATTTAGGTGCAAAAAGAATAAAAGTTCACTAAAGCTTCTCACGTCTTCCTATACCATACCTTGGTCCTTTTAAAAACTTACCTTTTTGTTCGTAATTCGTTAATTTTTTAACAAATTTCCTTCAATAAGTACTTGACGTACAATACAAAAGAAGCTATATTATAAACAAGCAAAGAGGAAGTGTAGAATCATTAAATATGAACTTCAGTGAAATTTGGTGATTCAAATCTTCACTGAAGTTTTTTTAATCTTTTTATACATTCTTTTCTTTGCAATTAACACGTTTTTTCGTGGAAAGAATTTAGGAGGAATTATTTACATGCAGAACGGTATTGTTAAATGGTTTAACGCAGAAAAAGGATATGGATTTATCCAACAAGAAGACGGTGACGATATTTTCGTTCACTATTCTGCAATCCAAGAAGAAGGTTTCAAATCGTTAGAAGAAGGTCAAGCAGTCACATTTGAAATTGTTGAAGGAGAGCGTGGCCCACAAGCTGCGAACGTCGTAAAAGAATAACGTAAGCTCATATACAAATGAAATAAGAGGTAATCAGTCGATTACCTCTTTTTAATATGGAATTTATTTCATTGAACTTGCTCGATTAAGGGTCGCCTCTTCAGAAGGGACTCGAATAGTAAGTAGTAGTAAATATAGAAAAGGGAAAATTAGCGCCGTTATATAAAGTCCGAATAATAGCGGGATTGAAAGTAATTCGATAAAGACAATTATATAGTTAGGATGTTTAACATATTTGTAAGGCCCTTTTTTAATAATAGTAATTTTAGGTAGGACGATTATTTTCGTGTTCCAAAATCTCCCTAAAGATAAAATACACCAAAAGCGCCCAAACTGAGCAAGTACAAATAAAAAAAGGAATGTAGCATAAACTGGAAGTTCTCCAGTCTGTTCAATAAGTTTTACATGAAATTCTACAAGTAAAGAAACGAAAAATAATAAATGTAATATAAGGAACCATTTATAATGATCCCTTCCTACTTCGATTCCTCCCCTAGCCTTCATCCATTGTTCATTTTTCCTTGCAATATATAGCTCAACTAGACGTTGGACAATGATAAATAAAATAAGTATATAAAATAGCGTCATATCCTTGACCCCCTCAATAAAAGCAATTCAGAACAAAAACTAGGCTCTAATTAACTCATTAAAACATATTACTTTCTTGGCCTCTGTTTAAGTTTATAGACCTTGGGGAATTTGCTAAATCATCAAAAATGTTGCGAAAAACATATTGCCATGACGACGTAATACTTCATACGAATGCGTAAATAAATGTGTGTTATTACAGACCTCTTCTACTGCCTCTAATGCTTTCCTACCACCGGGATGAGCTAAAAACATATCTAGATCTTTGAAAGTTAACTGTAACACATTCCTTAGCTTGTCAACATGTTGCTGTCAACTCGAAGTAACTAAATGAGGAATTCGTTTAGAAAAAATAACTTCAAATACGTTAATTTATAATATCCCATCCCATAATAGGTAACGTTTCTTTTTTAAATAAAGAATGAACAAACTCAATATGCAACTTTTCATCCTTGATATAATGACGATAAGGTAATTTACTTTCCAATAAGGAATGTTGCAGCTACTCCGTCACCAAATAATACTGTCCCCGCAATATTACTTGTTCACTCACCGTCTTGTTGAAAGGCGAAACTACATAGCTCTGCACATCCGATTAAAGCAGTTTTAGTTTCGTGTATTCGTGTAATTGTAACCATTTAACTACACAACCAAGTCCAATTGGCCCACCTGCGCATACAAAGCCCCCCTAACGACATCCTTGTGATCATCTCTTTAAAAGGGCGATTTTTTATTAAATAGGCACAAAAAGAGGGTATTGAAATATCTGTACTTGAAACAGAAATAAGTAAGTCGACGGCTTCATAAGTTACTGTTTTTTGTAATGAAGCACTCGAAAGCACATTGTCGATTGCCTATAAAGAAAAAGTATGTGAATGAGTTTTAAATAGAACATTTTTAGTTCTAAAATCATAGTTGTTTTTTATACTCCATCGGTTGGACTAGTTGTCGTTTTTAAGTCGACGCATGGCCAAGTACTGGTAATAATTGGTTTATTTTTTCATTTTTTTAGCTGAATTTTCTTTAGCTAATACTTTTGCTTCTTCTTGGAAAATTAATGTTTTTGGCTCACCTATTCCGACTGAAGCAACATATGCCGTACAATCATCTTTTCCATTATTTTGTTACTCACTTGCAAAAATATACATTTTATTTCACAAAACGTTCACAATCTTCTTTAATTAAAAGGTTTGTAAAATTTATGTCACAGTATTTATAAACATTATTGAACAAATTGTGAAACTTCCTCGAATCCCCTCGAAATCATGTATAAATCATGTATCATTTAAGATGAACGGCAATTCAGGCCTAGTTTTTAACTTGCAAATTGTCGTTCTTCTGTGTAGTACGATAATCTTCAATTCTGAAAAGAAAGGAGAGAGCCACACATGTCAAAATCTCAAGAGAAAGAACAGTTGACTACAGAACAACACGATAATTCAGATTTACGAGGGACTTTATTTTTTAATATGCTATTAGGTGTTTTCTTAGTATTATCTTGGCTTGGGGTATGGGCAATATACATGTCCCGCTAGAATTAAAAAAAGAGAGGTGTTTTAATCAAGATGGGTATGCATCGTTATGAAAAAATTTGGCTTACATTTGGATCTATTGCTCTTATATTCTTCTTAATTGTTATAGGTGTAAGTGCATTCTACATGGGTAACCAACCACCTAGCTGTGCGGTTACATTAGATCCAAACAAAGTAGACGAACATCAGTTATTTAAAGAACCTGGATTGAAAGAAATCGGCGACAATGAATATCAATTAACAGTTGTTGCATCAGCTTTTGACTATGATGTAGGTACAAAGGATAAAGTAGTTCAAATTCCTAAAGGAGCTACTGTTCATATCTCAACTACAACTAAAGACGTTATTCACGGTTTTGAAATTGCCGGTACTAACGTTAACATGATGGTTGAGCCTGGTTACATCAGTACGTATGTAAATACGTTCGATGAAGTCGGTACTTACACATTAGTTTGTAACGAGTACTGCGGTACTGGACACCATTTGATGCAAGCGACGATTGAGGTGGTAGAATAATGAATAAAGCATTGAAGCGTTTAGATGTTAAAGATGCTAGACTAGTAATGGCCCATATGTACGTTGCTTTCATCGCTTTGGCAATAGGAGCAACGATGGGTTTATTACAGACGTTAGAACGTACTGGTCATTTCGATTTACCTAAATGGTTAGGTTACTACCAAGTTCTAACGACACACGGTGTTATTTTAGGTCTCGTATTAACAACGTTCTTTATTATTGGATTTATGCTTGCAACACAAAGCATTACAACAGGTGGCTACACAGACGGCGAACGTAGAATGTCATGGGTTGGCTATATTTTAATGGTAACTGGTACGATTGCTGCAGCAGTAATGATTTTACTGAATGAAGCGACAGTACTTTACACATTCTACGTACCATTACAAGCACACGTAGTCTTCTACATCGGACTTGTATTAGTTGTTGTAGGTACATGGTTTAATGCATGGTTAATTTTCTGGCGTCATGCTCGCTTCCGTAAGGAAAATCCTGGTGAGCGTACTCCGTTATTAAGTTACATGAGCGTTGTTACAATGATCATGTGGCAAATTGCAACAATCGGAGTTGCTTACACAACAATCGTCCAAATTATTCCTTGGGCATTAGGCATGACAGATGAAATCAACGTTCTCTTAAGCCGTACGTTATTCTGGTATTTCGGTCACCCACTTGTATACTTCTGGCTCATGCCTGCGTATATGATGTGGTATGCTGTAATTCCAAGAGTAATTGGTGGAAAGATCTTTTCAGATTCATTAGCTAGATTATCATTCGTATTATTACTGTTTTTCTCTATCCCAGTTGGATTCCACCACCAGTTAACTGAACCTGGTATCGATCCATTCTGGAAGTACTTACAAGTAGTTTTAACTATGTTCGTTGTTGTACCTTCATTAATGACTGCTTTCTCACTCTTCGCTACCTTTGAAACTAGAGGTCGAGAGTTAGGAGCAAAAGGTATGTTCGGTTGGTTGAAGAAAATGCCATGGGGAGATGCGCGCTTCTTAGCTCCTTTCCTAGGTATGGTTATGTTCATCCCTGGTGGAGCTGGAGGAATTATCAACGCTTCTCACCAAATGAACCAAGTAGTCCATAACACACTTTGGGTTACAGGTCACTTCCACTTAACCGTTGCGACAGCAGTTATGTTAACATTCTTCGGTACAACATACTGGCTCGTACCACACTTAACTGGTCGTCAATTCACACCAGTTATGAACCGTTTAGGTATTTTACAAGCTATCTTATGGACCGTAGGTATGTTAATCATGTCTACAGCCATGCACTGGCAAGGTCTACTAGGTGGTCCACGTCGTTCTGCTTACTCTGAGTATGCAGGAAACCCAGACACGTTAGCTTGGGGACCATATCAAATTGCACAAGCTGTGGGAGGATCTATCCTCTTCGTAGGTATGATTGTAATGATCATCATCTTCATTAACTTAGCATTCTTTGCACCTAAAGGTGAAACAGAATTTATCGTTGCTGAAGATTCACCAAACGCAGCACCTACACCAGCGGTATTTGAAAACTGGAAGCTCTGGATTGGTATTACGTTAGCATTAATTGCTTTCGCATATACACTACCGATTATTGACATTATCAAGAGTGCACCTCCAGGAGCATCTGGTTATAAATTATGGTAATATCGTGGTAGAATAAAGAGGGAAGATGACTTCCCTCTTTATTTATTTAATTAAAGGAGGCTCATAAACTACATGAAGAAGAGTTATTACATCATCGCCACAGTAGTTATTCTACTTGGAATCGGCCTTGGAATTTTCTATCTGAAAGTCATCCGTCCAGGTAGTGCTAATATTCCTGACGATATTATTCTAGAAACTGCTTTTGGTGAAGAATTTCATATGGGCGAAATGAAAAAGACAGCAAAAATTATTGAATTCATGTACACCCAATGCCCAGATATTTGTCCAGTTACAACTTTAGAGTTGTCTAAATTACGTAATAAGCTCGAAAAAGAAGGTGTCTTCGGTGAGAAGGTTGAATTTATAACAATCACAGTAGACCCTGAAAGAGATACACCAGAGGTATTACGAGACTATGCTGGACGATTCCAAGTAACATCAGATGACCAAGGATGGTATTTCCTCACGGGAGATGTTGAAGATATTGCACGTCTCGGGGAAAACTTAAGACCACCATTTATGTTTAGAGATCCTGGTTCAGGAGAAATTATTCACTCAACTTGGATGTACTTTATCGACGAAGATGATAACTTATTAGAAAACTTCGTAATGGGTGAAGATTTCGATGTCGATCGTGCTTACAAACGCGTCATGCGTACGATTAACTAAGAAGACAATAATAGCATAAGAATTAAAAAACCCTTTAAATATAAAAATCCGGACTACTAATAGTTCCGGATTTTATTATTTTTGTCTCTTATACTTTCTTACCGAAATATTGATAATAATCTGTTTCGATAAAACCGTTGAAAAGCTTGCGTTTTTTCGTTGCTTTTTTACCGTAATATTTTTCAAATTGTTTATATGCTGTTAGAATATATACACTCCATGTTGGATGAGGATTTAATTTATCACCTAAGGTTTTGTATAAATAAGTAACGTAAGCTTCATCTTTTAAACGTTCTCCATAGGGTGGATTACTTATGATATACCCCCCCTCTTCCTTAATTGCAAGGTCCTTCAATTGCATTTGCTTCCACTCGATTAAATCGACAAGACCAGCTTCCATTGCGTTTGCTTTACTTACTTTAATCATTCGATGATCAATATCATATCCATGTATTTGCAATGGTTGATCGTATTTAGCATAATCTTCAGCTTCAGTAAAAGCCTCTTCCCAGGCCGATTGACCAATCCAAGTCCAATTTTCAGAAGCAAAAGAGCGATTGAATCCTGGCGCGATATTTTGTCCGATTAAGGCTGCCTCTATCGGGATTGTACCAGAACCACACATCGGATCGATTAAATAACAATCAGGCTGCCAATTCGTTAATAACACAAGGGCTGCAGCTAATGTTTCTTTTAAAGGTGCATCCCCCTGCCCTATCCGGTATCCTCGTTTATGTAATCCTTCACCGGAAGTATCAATCGTAACAGTGGCAATATCTTTTAAAAGAGCAATTTCAACCCGATATAAAGCTCCGGTTTCTGGAAGACGATTCGCTATGCCGTGTTTTTGTTTTAGACGATCTACAATTGCCTTTTTCGTAATGGATTGACAATGCCGAACACTGTATAGTTTAGATTTATGAGACTTTCCAATGACAGGGAATTTCCCATCCTCAGGAATAAACTGCTCCCACGGTAAAGAATATATCCATTCATATAATTGCTCGAACGTTTCAATTTTAGTCTCTCCGACTACTAACTTTACACGATCAGCGGTTCTTAACCATAAGTTCGTACGTGGGATTGCAGAAATTGGGGCATGAAACGTTATTTTGCCATTATCAACTTTTGGTTTATAACCTAAACTTCTAACTTCGCGGGCTACAATTGCTTCTAACCCCATTGCACTAGTAGCTAATAATGTAATTTCTTCCTTCATGTTGTCATCCCTTCTAAAATAAAAAAGTAAAAACCTACTAACAGTTTACACCAACTGCTTAATAGGTTTTTACTTTGACCCTTTGGATACTCGATAAGCCATGTTCTGTACCTTTGTACTACAAACGGTGGTCAACCTCGTACTCCGGTTGTAATCATTTATCTACGAGTAACTGTATTACTCGTCCCCTTCTTTCGTTCGGTTTCCTAATCGAAGAGGTGCCCCTACCATAATTTGGGTTGCTCACTCATGGGGTTTACCGCGTTCCACTCGGAGTGTTTCCACTCCGCATCGTCACTGTGGCACTTTCAAAGATCTTTCCATATCTTCTATAGTAAGAAGACTTAGGATTGATCTTGCCGTTCATCGCGATTACTCACGATGACCTTGACTTATGGTTTCGTCAAGCATGAACACTACAAGCATCACAGCTTGTGTGAGCATGGACTTTCCTCTACATGATTTAAAATCATGCAGCGATTACATGAGTATCCAATACGTATTATAACATACGTATAGCTCAAGCTCAATTATGTATCGCCATGTATTATTCACCATTTTCGGTTACTTTTGGTCCAAAAACTGCCTTCTCCAAATTAGATATTCGTTTTAATATGTCATAATTAACAGGTGCTTGTTGTGATACATTCGTTGAACGGTTATGGCTAGTTGATGTTCGTTGTTTTAATCGTTTTACCTCTTCCTCTAAAGAACGAATTTGTCTTTGAAAGGTTTCATAATCCTCTATAATCGTATCTAAAAATTGGTCGACTTCCTCTTCATTGTACCCACGCATTGACTTTTTAAATTCTTTATTTACAATATCTTCGACTGTTAGGCGGATTTGATCCATGATCATGTATCACCTCGCTCATCTTTTACTTATATTATATCATGTTAATCCCGTATGTCATTATATTCATCGTAAGTATAAAAATACATGCAAATTTACTAGTTGTCAGTAATACAATTACTTTGCTATAATATTCGTAACTATATCGTTTTAATTCAACTGGCAATAAATGGCGAAGTGTATTCTTGGGGGGTGTATGAGTTAATGCGCTTTTTATCTTATTTATTCGTTGTAGCAGGGATTGTTCTACTCGGATACGGCGGATATCAAATTTTTGACTCGAGTATAAATGAAGGTAAACGATTAAGTGAAGCAAAATCTTTTGTATCTGAGGAAATTGTCCGGGAAGTAGATGAAAATATTAGTGAAAACTATGACTTTTATGAAGGCGAAACGATTGGTATGCTATACATCCCTAAATTAGACCGGGAGTTACCAATCGTTGAAGGTACCGATGAAGAGGAATTAAAATATGGTGTCGGTCATTATACAGATACAGGTTATCCAGGTGAAAATCGCCAAATTTTACTCTCTGGCCACCGAGATACTGTATTTCGCAATTTTGGTGAATTAGAACATGGCGATGAGTTCCACGTAAAAATGGAAAATGGTGTCTTTATTTATGAATTTGTCGATAATGAAATCGTCGATGCTGATGATACAACGGTAATCGATTTAAATCGTAAAGACGAAGTATTGACGATATCTACTTGCTATCCATTTAATTATATTGGTAGTGCACCAGAGCGATACGTTATTTATGCTTACCCAAAGGTTGATTAAATGTAGCACTTTTTCATTAAAGGCCCCTAGAGTGTACCCTTTAGGGGCTTTTTAGATTGACTTGCTTCAATTATCGTATAATGAAAAAGAACTCGGTAATAGCCTTGAGATTGTGGTCTGTTCTTTATCCCCTTTATTGTTCATTAACAAAATTTCCACCTTATCATCGAAAAATTCAGCCATTACTTGACGACAAGCCCCGCAAGGTTGAATTGGCTTTTCCGTATCGCCTATGATCACAAGACGTTTGAAATATCTTTCACCTTCGGATATAGCTTTGAAAATAGCGATTCTTTCTGCACAACAAGTTAACGAATAGGAGCTGTTTTCTATATTTGCACCAGTGAAAATTGTATCCAGCTTCGTTAAAAGAGCTGCCCCTACCTTAAAATTCGAATAAGGTGCATAAGCATTTTGCTGTGCTTCAGAAGCTTTTTGAATTAATTTATCCATACTCATTTTCAATCTTCTCCAATACAAAACGAAATGTATAAACACAAGAACGTTTTATTTCCATATAACGACGACGGCGTACATCTTTATAATAACTATGCATAATTAAGGCTTTCATATTATCGATTGCTGATTCGAGCATTGGTTGAAATATAATCGTATTACCTTGAGCTTGAAAATATTGAAGCAATCTTTCCCAAGTTTCTAAATCTTTAAACATATCCTCTGTTTCTTTTTTTACAAAGGAAAAAAATTGCTCATTATTTTCTGGCTGAATCGATGAATCCTTAAATATTTTTTCTAATTGGACCGTATAGTTTACTAATTGTTTTGATAAAGTGTGTAGGTTTTTCTTTTTTTCAAACAATTTTTTATCCATCACCTTATTGTAATTTTATCGATGTTAAATAATTATTTAATTCTATACTGTATTATCGGATAAGACAGTCATATTTTCAACTGAAATTTTTTCATAATATATTTTATAATTCATCAGAATTACAATTGTATCAAAAGTTCAAACCCTTTTCGAAAAAATACTATTCTATCTCGTTGCTCATTATCGTTAATCCCATTATAATAGTATGTTAGGAGGTAGTGAACATGAATTATCCTCAAGGCCTAAGAAGTCGAAGAAGCACTCAGGCTTCAAAAAGACAACCGGTTAACTATGCCAATCGCGGAATGTCTTTGGAAGAAGATATTAATGCTACAAATCAATATTATCTTACGATGAAAAAAGCACTTGTGCATAAAATACCGACACCAATTCAAATTGTAAATATCGATTATCCAAAACGAAGTGCAGCAAAAATTACGGAAGGATATTTCCGACAAAAAGCAACGACAGATTACAACGGTGTTTATAGAGGAAAATATATTGATTTTGAAGCAAAAGAAACGAAAAACAAAACGTCTTTCCCCCTCGTAAATTTCCATGAACATCAAATTGAACATATGCGAGCAGTTTTAGAACATGACGGAATTTGTTTTGTTATTATTCGATTTACAATGTACAACGAAACATATTTAATCCCAAGTGAAAAAATTATCTCTCATTGGGACAATATGTTAAAGGGAGGACGTAAATCTATACCTTTTGAAACGATTAAAAAAGATGGATATAAAATTCCGTTTACATATAATGCTAGAGTTGATTATTTATCAATTGTTCAACGAATCTATTTTGAATAAACCTTTTTATTACAGATAATGTGAAACGGAGGAAAGGCTATGACAAAAAGGCAGTCACGAACAGCACGAAAAAAGCAAATAGCTAAAAAGAAAACACCACTTTGGAAAAAGATTATACTCACCATTTCTACATTAATTGTATTATTCTTCATAGGTGTTGCAACAACTTTCGGTTATTTCATTGCAACAGCACCTAAACTTGATGTAGATAAATTAAATGTACCCTATTCATCAAAATTTTATGATAAAGATGGAAATGTCTTCGCCGATATCGGTACTGAAAATAGAACAAACGTAAAGTACGAAGATTTACCAGATATATTAATTGACGCTGTAATTGCAACGGAAGATGCCCGTTTTTTTAAACATCGAGGTATCGATTTACAACGGATTGGTAGTGCAATTATCGCAAATATTAAACATGGTTTTGGTTCAGAAGGTGCAAGTACGATTACGCAACAAGTCGTTGAAAATATGTTTTTAACTCCTGAAAAAAAATTAAAACTAAAAGTTCAAGAGCAGTGGTTAGCAATAAAATTAGAACAGGAATTTTCTAAAGAACAAATTTTGGAAATGTATTTAAATACAATTTTTTATGGTCAAAATGCTTATGGAGTTGCTAAGGCTGCGGAAGTATATTTCGATATCGATGATTTAGATGAGCTTAACTTAGTTCAAGCGGCTATGTTAGCCGGGCTTCCACAACGCCCATCCGCGTATAACCCATTTGAAAATCCGGATTTAATGCAAGAACGGGTCGATACTGTTCTTACATTAATGGTCCGTCATAATAAAATCGATGAAAAAGAAGCCGAAGAAGCACGTAAGATCGATGTGGAGTCCGTTTTAACCGAGAAAAAGCCAAAGTCTTTACCTTACGAAGCATTTCGTCAACAGGCAATAAAAGAGATTGAAGAAAAATTACCAGACGTAGATGTATTCTCAGCAGGATTAGAAATTCATACAAATTTAGACCCTTCTATTCAAGAACATGTAGAGTTTTTATTAACCGATAGTGAAAATAATCCGATTCCTTATCCAGATGAGGATTTACAAGCTGGTGTAGCTGTAGTAGATACGAAGACCGGGGCAATTCGCGCAATCGGCGGAAGTCGAAATCGTGAGAATGTAATGGGTGATAACTATGCGATTAAACTTGATCGTCAGCCAGGTTCGACGATTAAACCTATCCTATCTTACGGACCTGCGATTGAATACGAAAAATGGTCGACCTATCATCAAATAAATGATGATAAACCTTATAGAACAGGTTCTGGTCATGAAATCCGTAACTGGGATCGAAATTATCGTGGTTGGATTTCTGCTCGAGAAGCATTGAAACATTCCTTTAACGTACCAGCTGTTAAAACGTTTATGGAAATTGGTCCAGACCGAGCGAAAAAGTTCGCCGAAAACTTAGGCATAGAATTCGCTGACAAACATTTAGCACCCCAAGATGCAATCGGAGGTACAGCAACGTCTGTTACACCTTTACAATTAGCAGGAGCCTTTAGTGCTTTTGGTAACGAAGGTATTTATACAGAGCCCTATGCGGTAACAAAAGTCGTATTTCCAGATGATTCGGTCGTCGACTTAAAACCTAGTTCAGAAGCAGTAATGGCCGATTATACAGCCTATATGGTTACAGACATGCTAAAAGACGTTGTCCGGAGCGGTACCGGAACAAATGCAAATATCCCTCACTTGCCCGTAGCCGGAAAAACTGGTACTACGAACGTAAAAGGAAAATCCGGAGCCAACAACTCTTGGTTCGTCGGTTATACAACGAATTATTCGATTGGGATATGGACCGGATATCCAAAGGAAAATACACGAATTATACCAAATACACAAATACCACATGCGATATTTAAACAGACGATGACAAAAATCTCAGAAGGTATTGAAACAGCAGATTTTACAAAACCAAGCTCTGTAGTTGAAGTTGCGATTGAAAAAGGTTCGAATCCTCCAGTTATTGCTAACGAATTTACATCTTCTGATAACGTCGTAAAAGAACTATTCGTAAAAGGAACGGAGCCGACATCTGTATCTACAAAGGTAGATAAGTTAGATCCGGTAAGTAATTTAAAAGCAACCTACGATGAAGGAGCGAATGAAATAAATATTAGTTGGGATTATGATGATTCCGAAAATGTCATATTCGATGTAAACTTTAGCGTCGATTCAGGTAATAAGAGGAACTTAACATCTACGAAGGACTTATCCGCAACGATACGTTCTGTAGAAGAAGGTGTAACCTATACAATTGAAGTAATAGCAAAAGATGAAGAGTCGGGAGTGACAAGTGAACCTCGTTCGGTAAATGTAAATGTAAAAGCAGAAGAAATCGATATACCTGCTGTAGGCAATTTAACTGCTAATTATGATGAAACAAATAACGTAATTAACGTAAGTTGGGGTTACGATGGACCACAAGCTCAATTTGAAGTAGTAATAAATGGTGGTCAAAAACAGACTCTATCACAAACTAATTTACAAATTACAGATATCGAGCCAAATCAAACATATACAATATCTGTTACCCCTGTTACAGCTCAAGGACGTGGCGATACAAAGACAACTTCGATTACAATCGACACTCCACCACCAGAGGAAGAGCCGAATGAAGATGAACCAAAAGATGAGGATGAGGAAGGAGAAGCTTAACTTTAATTAATTAACCTTAGACATTAAAAGCTAACCTCTAAATGAACAAATGGACTGAGTTTCTATATAAAAAAGAAACTCAGTCCATTTATTCTTGCTCATAATCAATATTTCTATTTAATTTGATAGGTTTTTTTAGCTTTCTTGGATATGATTGCATAATCTGCCTCTAGTAACTATAACACAACATAACACTTAACTAATATTCCTCTGAACTAGGAAGATTTTAAATTTACTTCATTGCTTTCGGCTCTCTGTAAGTCATTATTTATTGACTTACTTAAAGCAAGTCATCTATTGGTAAAGCTGATATGCTTTTTCCAAAAACTTACATAGTGGAGCGTTCCAATAAGTACTTTGTTTAGAAACTAACTCGCAAAATACTACTTTGTAAGTTAGTTACTTCTTGTAGATAGCTTTATGTAGTAAAGCTTAAGACAAGATTAGGTTTCTTACTTTTTGTGAAACCTTTCTCGCTCTCTTTTTCGCATTCGCTTTTGTCCTTCTCGACAAATTTCTAATAAAGGACAAGCATCGCAATTCGGATTTTGCGCTTTACAATGGTAACGACCGAAAAATATAAAACGATGGTGCGAAATGCTCCACTCTTCCTTTGGAATTTTTTTCATTAAAGTTTTTTCCACTTGTAGGACTGAATCTTTCCAACGACAGATGCCTAAACGTTTTGCAACTCGTTCTACGTGAGTATCTACCGCAATTGCGGGTACACCAAAGGCGACAGAAACGACGACGTTTGCTGTTTTCCGACCTACACCCGGAAAACGCTCTAGTTCTTCACGAGTTTGTGGAATTTCTCCATCATACTCTTCAATTAACATTTTACATAGCTTTTGGATGTTTTTTGCTTTCGTCCGAAACAATCCAATCGAACGAATATCTTCTTCTAATTCTTTTACATCAACAGCTAAATAGTCTTCCGGTGTTTTATATTTTTCGAATAAATCCCTCGTCACACGATTAACATTTTCGTCAGTCGTTTGCGCTGAAAGAAGCACTGCAATCGTTAGTTCAAAGGGATTTCGATGAATTAATTCACAGTGGGCATTTGGAAACATCTGCCCCATCGTATCTAAGACATAGCGTATTTGTTTTTTGTTTAACATTATGCTCCCCCATCCCCATCTAACCAATTGAAATAAATTGAACGATCCCGTTTTTCAGGTTTATATTTTTTAACAGTTTTTGTTTTACGAAAATTATCTGTTGCTTCTTTTGCTTGTTCAACAGAGGTGATTCCTTTACGTTTCCATTCACGCAAAATGCGATCAATATATGTAAAATTTAATTTCCCCATTAAAACAGCTTCTCTTAAAGCAGATACAATTAATGCTGGCTTTAGTCCATCATCATCGAGCCAAACACTAATTGTCTCAATCTCAAAGGGTGAAAGAGGTCGTCCGAATTCTTGTTCGAATAAAACGAATAAATTCCCTTCTTCTTGTCTAGTTTTTTCCTCGACATCTTTTTCCTTTCCTAAAAGTCGTTGCCATAGTGGTTCTAAAGAATAAGCTTCACTAATTTTACCTTGTTCATTTTTATATTCGATGATATCAATCATATTACGTTGGAATAAATCCCGTAACTTTGCCGAACATTCCGTTTCATCTATAGTTAATGTATTAGCTATTTCGCCTGGTGTTGGAAAGTCAATCCCTCGTTGTAAAAAGCGATGCAATTGCAGTAAGATCATTACATCTTGTTCATCTAAACCTATTTTAGCATAGTTTATAAGTAATTTTTCTGGAATAGCGATTTGGTTTTGTAGTAATGAAGAAAGTTTATGATCATCCATTTCGGCACACCTCTACACCAGTATAACATGAAAAAAGTGTTTCTTCCTCTGAAGAAACACTTTATCATTTAACTATGTCGTTCAACAAATCGTTTAATACGCTCTGCTGCTTCCTCTAGTAAATCAAGAGAAGTTGCATAAGATAAGCGCACATTATCTGGTGCTCCAAAAGCACTTCCAGGTACGAGGGCTACCTTTTCTTCCTCTAAAAGCGCTTTAACCCAATCATCTACCGAGTCAAAGCCTCCTCTTTCTACAGCCTTAGTAGCGTTTGGAAAAATATAAAAGGCGCCTTTAGGCTTTCTACAAGATAATCCCGGAATATCATTAATTAATTCATAAAAACAATCTAATCGTTCGGAGAAAACTGACTTCATTTCAGCATAAATTTTATTATCTTCTTCTTTATTAGCATAAGCTTCTAACGCTGCATACTGTGCGATTGAGGTCGGATTTGACACTGCATGAGAAGCATGGTTTGTCATTGCGTTAATTAAATGTTCTGGTCCTGCTGCATAACCGATACGCCAACCGGTCATTGCATGGGATTTGCTAACCCCGTTGATGACGATCGTTTGCTTTTTTAACTCTGGTGATATAGCGGCAATGGATATGTGAGGGTCTTCTGTGTAAATCAATTTTTCATAAATTTCATCGGAAACAATGGTTAAGTTATGTTTAAGGCAAATTTCGCCAAGTTTCTTCAACTCTTCTTCTGTATAAATCATTCCTGTCGGATTGCTCGGTGAATTTAAAATTAATACTTTTGTTTTCGGAGTAATTGCCTTTTCTAATTGTTCGGCAGTAATTTTAAAGTCATTTGATTCAAAGCCTTCAATAAAAACTGGCTCACCTCCGGCTAACTTTACATGTTCGATGTAGCTCACCCAATAAGGTGTTGGAATAATTACTTCATCACCATCGTTTAATAAGGCTTGAAAAGAAGCGTATAAAGCATATTTAGCCCCTGTTGTGACAACTATTTCATCCCTTGTATACGTGAGATTGTTATCCGCTTTCAATTTTTCGATGATTGCATCTTTTAAAGGTAAGATTCCACCGGATGGTGTATATTTTGTTTCACCCTTATTCATTGCCTCTTGAGCTGCATCGAGTATATATTGTGGTGTATTAAAATCAGGTTCACCAACCCCGAGCCCAATTACGTCATGACCCTCATCTCGTAATTGTTTAGCTGTTGCTTGTATTGCTAATGTTGATGATGGGGATAGCGCCAGTACGCGGTTTGATAATTGCATATACATCATTCCTTTTTATATTTTCTAGAAAGGCGTAATTTTTCATAAGTTTTGCCATTTTCTAAATATTTATATTCGATTACGTAACGATCGTCATTATCGATATAAGTTAACTCCCATAAAGGTATACCGTCAATCATTGCCGGTGTCGAACGAATTAGTTCACAACTTATACAATCGCTTTTTAATTCTGATTCCAAACTTTCAGGAGCAACCATATCCTTTGCTTTGACGATGTATAAATGATTTTTTGAAAACTTTTTATCATCTCGTAAAAAGACATATACTTTTTCTCCAGTCCTATCTTCAGCGATTAATGTATAATATCCTTCCTCATCTTGGAAATATTCTATATTTTCAATCGAATTGACTGTAGTATGCTCATAAACGAAAGCTTCAACTTTATCGAATCGTTCGACTTTACTTTTGTAAATTTGCCTAAAAGTTAACACTAAATAAAATATGATAATAAGAATACAAAACAAGAGTACATATAAAAGTACTCTTTTCCAGTTAATTTGAATTTTATTTTGGATCATAATATCAACACGCTTCTCTATTATAAATGAATTGTTAAATAATGACAACTACAATGTGAATCTTTTACATAACTGTAAATGGCGGTTCTTCTTCTATAAACTGTTCAATTTCGTTATGTTCATTCATAATCGCAATTTTTGGTCGAAAGTCGTGCAATTCTTCATCGTTTACTAAAGCATAAGCGATAATGATAATAACGTCACCTTCTTCGACTAACCGGGCTGCAGCACCATTTACGCAAATAACCCCAGAGCCACGTTTTCCTGGAATTACATACGTTTCAAAACGAGCACCGTTATTATTGTTTACGATTTGAACCTTTTCATTTGGTAAAATATCAACTTCATCGAGTAAATCAGCATCAATTGTAATACTTCCTACATAGTTTAAATCAGCTTCGGTTACCCGAGCACGATGAATTTTTGATTTCATCATAGTACGAAACATGATCTTTATTCCCCTTACTTTATTATAGTGTCAATTTGCTTTCCTTCAGGACTTAAAATAATATTGTCAATTAATCGTGCACGTTCATAATGCACAGCAATAGCTATAATAATTTGCTCATTAATCTCTTCTATTGGATTTAGGTCAGGATAACTTAAAAGCTCGACATAGTCAATTGTTGCGCTTGTATTTTCGTGAATATATGCCTTTACTTTCTCGACAATCTTTTTACTGTTTTTACAACCATCTTTAACTAATTGCTGACCGAGTTGTAATGATTTATATAAAATTGTCGATTCTTTTCTTTCCTTCTCCGATAAATAAACGTTACGACTACTCTTTGCAAGACCATCTTCTTCGCGAACAGTTGGTAAACCGACTAAACGAATCGGAAAGTTTAATTGAGTTATAAGTGTATTTACGACGGAAAATTGTTGCGCATCTTTTAATCCGAAGTAAGTTTGGTTTGGTTCAACGATATGAAATAACTTCATTAAAACCGTTGCCACACCATCGAAATGTCCTGGACGAGAACGACCACAAAGGACGTCAGTACCTTTTGTAACTTTGATTTCGATATTTAATTTCTCAGGATACATTGTGTCAACTGTTGGAATAAATAGAAAATCGACTCCTGATTGTTCTGCGGCTGTTTTATCATGTTCTTCATCCCGAGGATATCGATCGAAATCTTCATTTGGTCCAAACTGTAATGGATTAACGAAAATACTCATGACGACGATATCGTTTTCCTCACGGGCTTTTCGTACTAATGATAGATGTCCTTCGTGTAAATAGCCCATCGTCGGAACAAAGCCGACACTTTTATCTTTCACTTTATTTAATTGTGTTTTCATTTCATTAATCGTTCGTATAATTTTCATTGTAATTTACCTGCTTATCCTTTCAACTATTATGCATTGTACGTATGATCTTTTGTAGGGAATTGTTTGTTCTTTACTTCTTCAACATATCGAGCGATCCCTTCTACTCCTATTGTATCAAAATCACCATAATTTTTAACGAATTTAGGAAAACGGTCCGTGCCATATTTTAACATATCGTGGTATACAAGGACTTGTCCATCACAATGAATACCTGCCCCGATACCGATAGTAGGAACATGAATAGCTTCTGTAATTTCCTTTCCTAAGTCTTCTGGAATTCCTTCTAACACAATTGCTACAGCACCACTTTCAGCTATTGCTATAGCATCCTCTTTAATCTTTTGACGTGTTGCTTCATCGCGACCTTGCACTCGGAAGCCACCGAGGACATGAACGTGTTGTGGTGTCAAACCTAAATGTCCAATAACTGGAATTCCACCGTCAGTTAAACGCTCTATTAACGTTAAGGTATGAGCTGTTCGTCCTTCAATTTTTACTGCATGGGCGTCCGTTTTTTGAAAAAGCTTTGTAGCATTATTAACGGATTGTTCAACTGAAGCATGGTAAGTCATAAAGGGCATATCGACAGCGATAAACGTATTCGGTGCACCTCGCTTAACAGCTTTTGTATGATGGATCATATCTTCTAATGTTACTTTCGTTGTCGAATCATAACCTAAGACAACCATACCTAACGAATCTCCAACTAAAATCATATCAGCATTCGCAGCCTCGACCTGTTTTGCTGATGGATAATCATAAGCTGTCACCATCGTAATTTTGTTACCATCTTTTTTCATCTTAAGTAAATCTAATGTAGTTAACATGATAATCCTCCTAAAACCAAGCTATTTCTGCTGAATATATTTTTTGAATATTTCCTTCATGTCGCTCGGCAAGCAGGGCCCCATCCTCCCCGATTCCTCGAAATATCGCTTCGAATTCTTCGGAGCCCGTTTTTATTTTCAACGGTTCATTTAATTTAAATCCGTAAGTTTCCCATTCTGCTTTTACACTTTGAAAACCATCGAGTAAATAATTATCATATTTTAGCTCAAAAGAACGTAAAAGTTGCTGGAGAATCGGGACCAGATCCCACTTTTTATTTGTTTGTAAATATAAAGAGGTTGCTCGGTCTTTAAGATCTGTTTTGAAATTCGTCTGATTAACATTTAAGCCAATTCCGACGATTACATATAAAACGTGATCTTGCTCTGCTTGCATTTCTGTTAGTATACCTGCTACTTTTTTTTCATTAATTAATATATCATTAGGCCACTTTATTTGTGGAGTAATACAACAGTGTGATTGAAGTACATCGGCTAAAACAGTTGCTGTTAATAAAGTTAATTGTGGTGCTAAATACGGTAATATACTTGGCCGTAAAATAATACTTAACCAAAGCCCTTTATTTTTAGCCGAATACCAACGTTTATTCACTCGTCCTCGAGAGTCTGTCTGTTCGTCGGCTACGATTATTGTACCATGCTCTGCTCCCTCTTGGGCTAATTGATGGGCTAATATTTGCGTTGAGGGAATTTTTTCTTGATGGACGATTTTTTTACCTATCCAATTAGTATTTAAACCCCAAGCAATCGTATTTTCACTAACGATATTGGGCAATTTGACAATACGATAACCTTTATTAGCGACCCCTTCAATAACGTATCCATCTTTCTTTAATTCGTTCATATGTTTCCATATCGCACTGCGGGATACATTAAGTAATTCGGATAATTTCTGTCCGGAAATAAACTCTTCTTTTTGTTGAGATAACAGTCGTATTAATCTGTTGCGAGTGGATGACATGTAATCCATTCCTTTATCTTTTCTTCTTCGTTCACGAGTTGATTCATTACAACTGCATACTCGATTGCATCGAGCATTTCTTTTAACCATTTCCCTCGTTTACGGTTTGGAAACCATTTCATTAATAAATAACCGTTAACCTTTAGTTCATCTCGTGAACGAATTGTTAAGTTTTTCGTAAAATATCTAAGTTGTTCGATTGAAAGCGACCCTTCGTCCATTGTATCAATTATTTTTACAAAGGGCTTATGTAAAGCCTCTGGTAAACGATAGGCAATCCAGAGGGTCATTCCGTCTTTTTCATATGCAAAAAGCGCTTCAGTTAATAATTGAGCATCTTTTTTCTCTTTATTTGAACCGTTCCATTCTTTTATCCAACGTGAAGGAGTAATCGTCCGATCGTAGTAATATAACAATGCTACCATATGAGAAAAAGATTCAAAATGTGACGTTTCTTTCTCTAATATCTCGATAAATTGTTTATGTTCCTTGAACAAGGGTAGCGAATAAATTAATTTTGTATGATGTAAATAATATAGTGCCTTTTTAAAATAAGGACCCTTAATTAATGTATCCGTTTCGTCTTTAATACGTTCGATTGCCACACCTTCAATTAAGTGACGTAAATTATTAATCGCTTGCAGTGTGCGTCTTTCTATTGAAAAATTAAATTGAGCGACAAAACGAATTGCCCGAAGCATTCGTAATGGATCTTCTCGAAAACGACTCTCAGCATCGTTTACTGCTTCGATAAGACGATTTTTTATCGCTTTTTTTCCTTCAACATAATCGATAATGCGACCATGTATGTCCATCGCTAAAGCATTCATCGTAAAGTCACGATACAGTAAATCCTCGTCTATGCGGTCACTAAAGTGAAATTCATTGGTGTTAGCATCCTTCTTTCGATAGGTCGTTACTTCATAAGATTGATCATGAAATCGGACGATGACTGTTCCGTGCTCTACGCCAACAGGAATAACTTGGTGAAACAATTTCTCCACTTGTTCGGGGGTTGCATCTGTTGTTATATCGATATCGTTAATGTCAACACCTAACAAGTAATTGCGAACACAACCACCGACAAAATAAGCTTCAAAGCCGGCTTGATTTAATCTTTTAAGAAGCGGAATTGCTTTTCTAAATGCGTCAATTCGTTGAATTTCCATCGTTTCACCTTTCACTACTCTTTTAATAATCGTTTATATAAATTCATATATTGCTTAATAATCGTCTTCGAATGGAAAACAGTTCTCGCCCGCTCAAAGGCTGATGTCCGAAACTGTTTTAAACGATCTTCATCTGATAAAAGATCGACGGCCTTTTTTGCAGCTGTTTTAACATCACCTAAGTCGACAAGATAACCTGTTTCTCCTTGGACAATTACTTCCGGTATTCCGCCAATATTCGTTCCTATTGCCGGTACTTCACATGCCATTGCTTCTAAAAGGACAAGACCGAAGCTTTCCTGTTCGGATAATAATAACATTAAATCGGAGATTGATAATAAGTTACTAATATCCTTTTGTCGACCTAAAAATAAAACATCTTCATTTAGGTTGAAATGATCAACTAACTCGAAGGCTGTTTGTAATTCCGGACCATCGCCGACTAACATTAATTTTGCTTTTATTTTCTTTCGAACATTGTAAAAGGTTTCAATTATATCGGGAATTCGTTTTACCTTTCGGAAGTTCGATATATGAATCAGCACTTTTTCATCATCTTCTATTTGGTAATGTTGTTTTAAATAGTCGGCATTTTTTTTATAATATACATCTTCATTTACGAAGTTATAAATGACTTCGATATTTTGGTCAACTTTCAAATGTTGTTTCGTTCGAGTTATTAAATCTTGTGAAACAGCTGTTACCGCATCCGATTTTTCTATACCATATGTAATCATTTTTTTAAACGTTTTGTCAAAAGCTAAGACCGTAATATCGGTTCCATGTAAGGTTGTCACAATTTTTACATCGTGTTTTGCGATATCTCGAGCTAAAATAGCACTTATTGCATGAGGCATAGCATAATGTACGTGTAATATGTCGAGCTGTTCCCGATCGATTACTTCCGCCATTTTAGCTGCTAAAGCTAAATCATAAGGTGGGTATTGAAATACAGGATAATGACTTATCTCCACTTCATGAAAATGAATTTCTGGATTTACACAATCTAAACGAAAAGGTAAACTAGACGTAATAAAATGCACTTCGTATCCAACATGTTCTGCTAGCATTTTACCGAGTTCTGTTGCAATAATCCCTGAGCCACCGATCGTTGGATAACACGTTATGCCTACTTTTATCATGTTCATACATCCTTTTTAGAGTACGCTGACAATAGTGTACGATTGTTGAACATCAAAAGATAAACGTTTAATATTTTTATACGTTTATTATAAGTTTTTTTAATCATACGTTATTATCATACCATGTTTACTTTTCTTTTGTATACATTTGTTCACAAATTAAAACAATTATTATATAGTAACAATTCCAATCATATATTAAGCAGAAGTTTAGACAAAATCAAGTCCCATGACATGTTCTAAACCATATACTAACGAATCAAGTTCCGTTACTTTTTCAACTGCTAATTTCAGCCCACCCATAAATGATTCTCGATGAAAAGAATCGTGTTTAATCGTGAAAAGCTCGCTTTTGCCACCAAAGATTACTTCTTGATGAGCTACAAGACCCGGCAAACGCACACTATGTACTTTAATACCATCGACATCTCCACCCCTTGCCCCTTCAACTGTTTCGTATTCTTCAGGATGACCTTGGATTTTCGGTTTACGATTTTCTTGAATTAATTCGATTGTTTTTACCGCTGTACCCGATGGTGAATCAATCTTTTGATCGTGATGCTTTTCAATAATTTCCACATCAGGGAAAAATTTAGCTGAAACTTTTGCAAAAGCCATCATAAGTACCGCACCTAAAGCAAAGTTAGGAGCGATAATACAGCCTGTTTTGTTCTTTTCTGCAATCGAACGTAACTCGTTTACGTTTTCTTCAGTAAAACCCGACGTACCTACAACAGCCCGGACTTTATTTTCTAGAGCTGCTTTCGTGTGTAAAAACCCGACTTCTGGAATCGTTAAATCTATAAATACATCTGGTTTTAACTTTGTAAAACATTGTTCAGCATCGTAAAATACAGGGATATCCTCCTTTTCAAAAGAAATATCTTCCCGTTTACGATCAATGACACCTACGAGTTTAAACTCTGGTGTATTTGTGATCATTTTAAGTGCTTCTTGTCCCATCTTACCTCGTGGACCGGCTAATACGATTGATGTTGTCATTAAAATCCTCCTACTTTATCATTAATCTTTATTTTTACGCGTCCAGCGGTCTTTATCTCTTTCTTCAAATTTTGTCATCGTTGTATGGAACGCTTTCGATAAATCTAAGTCGAGGGAATTTGTAAAACATGCTAACACGAATAAAATATCACCGATTTCTTCTTCAATTGTTTTTACTTCTTCCGTCGGCTTTTTCGGTTTTTCCCCGTAAGTATGATTAATTTCTCGCGCTAATTCGCCTACTTCCTCCGATAAGCGAGCAGTTAATGCTAGAGGGGAAAAGTAACCTTCCTCAAATTGAGAAATGTACTGATCAACTATCTGTTCAATCTCTTTCGTCGTATAAATTTTCGACATATAGCTAATAACTCCTTACTATATTTACGTTAACTTTAATGTTAGCTAAAACATTTTCGTTTTACAACAAATATATTTATAATTGTAACGACCACACTTGTTGACTATACTAAAGAACGACAAGTCATGACAACTATAATAAGGAGGAAAGAAATGTTTGGTTTACGTATAAAAAATATTTTATTTATTTTAATTGGTTCTGCCGTCTTTTCCTTTGGCATTGTTCATTTTAATATGCCGAACAATTTAGGTGAAGGCGGATTTACTGGAATTACTTTGCTGTTATATTTTTTATTCAAATGGGACCCGGCAATTACATATCTAGTTTTTAATATACCGCTATTTTTCATCGGATGGAAAGTGTTAGGTAAGATAACCTTTATTTATACATTAATTGGTACATTTTCTGTCTCAGGCTTTTTAACCTTATTTCAACAATATAGCTTTTCTATCGATTTAGAGAAAGATATGACCCTAGTCGCTATCCTTGCTGGTGTGTTTATCGGGTCAGGACTCGGTATTATCTTCCGTTACGGTGGGACTACTGGTGGTGTTGATATAATTGCCCGGATCGTTAACAAATATATAGGCTGGAGTATGGGTAAGACATTGTTTTTATTCGATTTTTTCGTTATTACGACTTCGATAATCTTTTACTTAAATATGCGTGAAGGAGTATACACTTTATTATTAGTTTATATCGGAGCTCGTGTCATCGATTTTATTCAAGAGGGTGCTTATTCTGCTAGAGGTTTAATTATTATTTCAAAAAAACATAGGGAAATTGCCGATTTAATTAATACTGAAATGGAAAGAGGAGTAACGGTCTTAAAAGGAAAAGGACATTATACGAAAGAAGAACAGGAAGTCCTTTACTGTATCGTCGGTAAAAATGAGATTGTAAAGGCAAAAAATGTTATTTTACAAGTCGACCCACACGCTTTTGTATCAGTAATGACTGTTCATGAAGTGATGGGAGAAGGTTTTACCTTAGATGACCGAAAAGAACCAATTCATCCAGAGCAATAAAAAAGCTAGTAAATAAGATCTTTTATACATGAGATCTATTTACTAGCCTTTTTTTAATCACGATTTGCTAAGAAAATTAAGATAAAGCGGAACAACTCTGCTACAGCTACTAATGCAGCAGCAACATATGTTAACGCCGCAGCATCTAATACTTTCTTCGTATCGCGTTCTTCATTATGAGCGATAATTCCCATTCCTACAAGTTGGTCCATCGCTCTGGAAGAAGCGTTGAATTCTACTGGTAATGTAACGAGTTGGAATAAGACAGCAAAAGCCATAAAAAAGATTCCAACTAAAAGCAAGTTCATCATATTAAAAAGTATACCAGCCAAAATAATGTAAAAAGCTGTACTCGAACCGAATTGAGCTAACGGTACTAAGCTTGTACGAAATTTTAGAAACCCATATTCTTCCGCATCTTGTAAAGCGTGCCCAACTTCATGGGCCGCCACAGCTGAAGCAGCCATCGATCTACCGTGATAATTATCACTTGATAAGCGAACCGTTTTTGACCGTGGATCATAATGGTCTGTTAAAGTTCCCTTAACTTCTTCAATCGTTACATCGAACAATCCATTCTCATCTAATATTTGTCGAGCAACTTCAAAACCTGTCATTTGACTTGATGTTGGAACTTGAGAATATTTTTTATAGGCACTTTTTACCTTCATTTGTGCCCAAAGCGGAACGATTAACAATAGTGCAAAGTAAATCAAATACATTCCCATAGACATAGCGACACTCCTTTTATTGTAAAAGTACTTACATAGTCAATAATAGTCAAATTTTTCGTTGAAGTCAATAATTAGAGTTACGCTTTTTCCTTTGTTTATTCATTTTAGTAGCTTTAAATTTTCTCCAACCTACATAAGTTAAAGTAACTAAAATTGAACCCCCGATTAAAAGTACCAAAGATAAAAAAGATACGATGCTCGATAAAAAAAGCGGTTCTTGGTGATCATTAGAAAATGCTAATGTAGCTTGTGTCATATTTGAAGGAGCGTTCGTCAATACTTCTAATTTTGAAAAAAGTAAAAACGGAAGGTAAAAGAGTAAACGCACGAAAGATCACCCCTAACATAATTGAATCTTCTTCAACTATATGTTAGGTTGTTACTTTTTATGAATTCCAGTAAGGATTCCATCGCTTTAATGCATGATATACAAACAATATCGTACAGACTGATAACCAAAAGGTGAAGTAGCCAATACCTTGCATATAATCTGTTAAAGAAGAGTAAATTGGCATCATTCCAAAAACATAGTCGATCATTTCATTATGTGAAAGAACGATCCCAGCAACGGTTAAATGTTTTAATTGAATTCGATAATATGGTAAATAAAGAACTGCTTGTACGGCCATTAATCCATGAGAAATAATTAACATATAACCTTGCCACATTAGTTCCCCTTCAATATATAAAGTAAATAAATTCATGACCACAGCCCAAATACCATATTTAATTAAAGACGTAACAGCTAATGCTTCGATATATGGTACAGAACGATTGAGAAGAAAAAATAATAAAAATATAGTAAAAAATAAACTCGCCGTCGGACTATCAGGAACAAAAGGAATAAAAATTAAAGGAGTAACTTTAAGTTGGGATTCATACCATAAGAATCCATAAATAGTACCGAATAAGTTTATGATAAATAAGATAAGAATAAACGGTTTATATACTAATAGTTGCCTTATTAATGCGACCATAAATACACCCATTTCTTTATCAACTTATTTATGAAAAAGTGTAGCATATTGATTTATAAAAACGAAATAAAAAACACCCTCCTCCATTTAAGAAGGAAGGTGTTAATAGTTCGATTATTCAGCTTCTTCATTAACAGATAAGATAAAGTCGACTAAATCATCGAGCTCCTCATCTGTTCCATCAAATAATCCTGCTGGCATATCACCGATACCATTTACCGAAATATCAGCGATTTCATCACCAGAACGTTCGATACCGATTAATGTAGGACCAGCTGCCCCACCTTCTAACTCATCACCATGACAGCTAATACAGCTATTAGCATACACTTCGTATCCTGGGTGATCTGTATCGATTTCTACCTCTTCGCCTGGTGGAATTGGTTTGTTATCTTCAGCAATTTGCTTCCAGTCTACTGCTGCAGCAGATTCATACGTTAACCAGATTGTCGCTACAAGAGCAAGCAACATCATTGAAACCGCGATTGGACGTTGTTGCGGCCGTCTTCCTGGTCCACGATCGAGAAACGGTGCTAAAAATAACGCTCCAAAGGCAATTCCAGGAATAACTAAAATACCGATTAGTACGTAATCTCCAGCTGCGAATTGATATTTTAACAACTGATATAAGAACAGGAAATACCAGTCAGGTAATGGTAAGTATGATGCATCAGACGGATTCGCTACTCCTTCGAGAGGAGATGGCGATACAGCTGTTGCTGTTAAGAATCCAATTAAGAATACTGAACCAACAAGCCATTCCTTTAATAGGAAGTTGGGCCAAAAGGCTTCTGTTCGTCCAGGGTATTCTGAATAATCTTTAGGTACTTGCGATGTTTTGTCAGCACTAACTCTTGAGTCGCCAACAAAACGCATTCCTTTACCACGTTTCACAGCTTTCCCTCCCTATTTTATAGTGGTCCAGCAATTCCTTGTCTACGAATTAAAATAAAGTGAACTGCTAACAGTGCAAACAATGCACCTGGTAAGAAGAAGACATGAATCGCAAAGAACCGTGTTAATGTTTGAGCTCCTACAATATTAGGGTCACCCGCTAATAAAGTTAGTAAATGCTCACCGATAAACGGAACTTGCTCAGCAATTTGTAATCCTACTTGTGTAGCAAAATAAGCTTTGTTATCCCACGGTAACAGGTAACCTGTAAAGCCGAGGCCTAACATAACAAAGAATAAGAGCACTCCAACCATCCAGTTTAATTCACGTGGTTTCTTGTAGGCTCCTTGGAAAAACACACGCAATGTATGTAGTAGTAACATTACGATTACCACACTTGCTCCCCAATGGTGCATACCACGTACAATTTGTCCGTGGGCAACTTGAGTCTGCAAGTAATAAACAGATTTCCATGCGTTCTCAATGTCAGGTACGTAATACATCGTTAAGAACATTCCTGACAATACTTGGATTACGACGACAAAAAACGTTAGACCACCGAAGCAGTAAACAAAGGCTGAAAAATGGTAAGCCGGGTTTACGTGCTCTGGAACTTCGTGATCTGCAATATCACGCCAAATCGGTGTAACGTCAACCCGCTCGTCGATCCAGTCGTAAAGTTTTTGGATCATCTATTTTATGCCTCCTCTCTCGGTTTCGGTTCGCCTAAATATAACATTCCGTTTTCAACTGCATGTTCATACACTTCTAATGGACGTAATGGCGGCGTTCCTGGTACGTTCGTACCGTCTTTATAGTATCTACCATCATGACATGGACAGAAGAATTCGTTTGGATAGTCTTCGCTACCTTCCCAAGACACAAAACAACCTAAATGTGTACAAATTGGGGAAAATGCTTGAATTTCACCATCTTCATCTTTGAAAACCCATGCCGTACGATTAATATTTGATTCATACCAACCATCAACTTGTAATACTTCCCAGTCTACACGTTGTGGCTCTTCTGTAATATCGTCTACAGAAAGACCAACGTTCGCTAAGTCACCTGCCTCTGCTTGTGCTTGAAGCACAGGGTCAATAGCAAAACGTAGCATTGGTACTAACATACCTGCAGCCATAAATCCGCCTAATCCAGTTAATGAATAGTTCAAGAACTGGCGACGAGAAACTTGTTTCTTTTTGTCGCTCATGAAGTTCCCCCCTCTTTATCATGTCGTTTATCACGGACAAATTTTCAAAAGTAAATACTAGGACATTTACATAATAACGCAATATGAATCTCTGGTCAATTATTAATGTATTTTATTGAAAATTCGTCAAGATTATTTACTATTTAGTCATATTGTTACCAATATGCGCGAATTAACTCACTAATTTGTTCGATTTGGCTTCGAATAAATTGAACAGCTTCCTGGGATTGAAGGTTCGTCGGTTTTAAACCAGGAACCCATAATAGATGACCATCGAGATCTCGTTCGACCTTCTTTAAAGATACATCTAATGTTAATAAAAAGATATGCTCGAAGGGTTGGGTTTTTAAATCGTCAATCCATTCGTTCATCCGTTCGATTTCTTTACTTAAATCAGACTTTTTATTGTACGTGTAGGTCGGTGTAAGTAAAAGACGCCCACTTAATTCTTTTTCAATTTCATGGGCATATATTGATAATACCTCACTTGAGAAAGTATCTTTAACTAATTGTGTATCTTCTTCTAAATGAAACGATTGGACAGGTATAACTACTGTATCGATATATTCCTTTGCTTCGACGTATTTTTCAATATCATCTTTTTGCCATTTCATTTTGATTAAACCCCTCTTTATATAGACTTTACAATTCTTGTTGTAATTGTTTTAATTTTTTTGTGTAATGGTGAAACATCGCTTCATTTTTTGTATCTAAGGCCCAGTCAATTTTTTGCAAAATTAGTGCTTCTTTTTCAGTCTGGAGCAAATGATTTAGTAAATGGGTTGCAATTGCTTTATCCTTTCGTTCTGCTGTTCGTTCTTCACGAAGTAATAGTTGATAAAGACGATTTCTTTCAAGTTTAGGAAATTTAATTTGGACGTAAAATAGTTCATCATCATACAATTGTAACTCGTGATATGCTGTATATACATTATCCGACTGAATTGAGCCTTTAAAAAAGATAAACGGTTGATCCCCAGGTAATGTTGAAATAATAATTCCTTTAGGGCTTGCTTCTATTCGCTCGACGAAGCGAATACGGTTGAGCGCTTGGTCATCTACGAGCAAATCCTCTAAAAACCAAGTAACATCGTCTTCTTCAGTTAGCTGTGTATTTAAAAACCAACGTAAAAAACGTTTTTTATATTTCACAGAACTTGGAATTCTCTGCATATTTTAAAATCGTCCTCCTTAAGACTTATCCTATCATATTTCATCCTCATTTGAGAAATGAATACGTTCCAAAAAAGCAATCGTTTCTTCGTCTTCTGGTATAAGTTGTGTATATTTCGTTAAAATTTCAGTTCCTCTTTCTCTTTCGCCTTCTTCAATTAAGAAAAAACCATATTCTTTTAAAAAGCTACTATCCTCTTGTAAATGGAAATAAGCATCTTCAAACAATTCTTTTGCTCTTTCGTATTGTTCCAATTCATTATAAGCAGTAGCTAGCTTCCAATCATAGACTGGATCTGCACCACCGATTTTTTTAATATAAGTTAAAAATTGAACGATTTCTTCATAGTTCTGCTGTTGTTCGTATACATCGGTTAGTAATAAAATCGCCTCTTTATAATCTTCATCGAGGGCTATTGCTTCTTGTAAAGATTCAATCGCTTCTTCTTCTTTATCAAGTTTAAGGGCAAGCTTTCCAATTAGAAAGTAAAGACGTTTGTTAAACTCATCATATTTCAAGCCTTTTTGTGCAATTTCATAAGCTTTATTCAGTTTGTTATTATGTTCATAGGCTTTGGCTAATTCATAGTAGACAGGATGATAGTGAGGATCTAGTTCAATAATTTTGTTCCATAGTTGGATTGCTCGGTTATGTTCTTGTGCTCGTTCAGCAACAAAAGCATGTTGAAACAGTTCGTTCGGATCATCAAGTTGTAAACGGTCGTAATATTGTAAAGCTTTTTCGTAGGCTCCCTGTAACGTATAGCTTTCTGCTAAACGTTGTTCGATTAAAATACCATTAAGTTCCTTTTCAACTTCTAATACTTTTTCATAAAATACAATCGCTTTTTGTGCTTGACCTAGCGTTAAATAAAGTTCAGCTAAAGCAAAATCAATAATATACATTTCTTCATCGGAAACGTAATTTTTTGCTTCTAGTAGTTTTTGCTCCGATACTTCAAGTAAGCCTTCTCTTTCATATAAATCAGCTAGTAGAAGTAGAGAATGAACATAAAAAGGATCATCTTCTGCCACTTGGTTTAACAAGTCAATTGCCCTTTCATCTTCTTCTAGTTCGATATAGAAGTGAGCTAACTTTGTGATTAGTTGTCCTTCCTCGGGATAACGGTCGAGTAATTGTGTAATCACATCGATTGCATCATCGAAATAACCCCATTCTTCAAAAATTTCAACGATGACAAATTTCTCTTCATCAGAAGTTTCAGGAACTTTGGCCTTTAAAAGTTCATAAGCTTCTTCTGCTTGACCAGTTTCCATAAGGGCTAATGCGGTTTTCAAATCTTTCATCTTTCCACCTTCCCTTTCAATTCCGTACTCTAGTGTATCAAAGGTAGTATTCTTTTGTACATGAAAACAATCGATTATTTTGCAATATCGTCGTTAAACGTTAAAGAGGCTAATTTAAAAAGATTCCCTATGTAAAAATTCCAGTTCAACAATGGTAATATAGATGATGTAGAAAGCTTACGGCTAAACAAACTCTTAGAATCCACACATAAAGGATTATTAAGTGTTGTAAAAAATTCCTTTCACGCACTCTTCTATAGTGCACTAGAGCAAAATTGGAATACATTTTATTAAAACTTACTTGCTACAAACCCCTTTTTAATAACAAAATGGATTGAGTTGTTTAACTTTACAATAACTCAATCCATTTTTTCGTTTAAGGAAGTATTAACTTAGTTTTTTCTGTAGTTCTATTGTAAAGCGTATGGAGACTGTTGACAAATTTAAATAGAAAGATTTTCGTAATTTAACCCAGTCAATGATGAAATATGTTCAAAAAATTCAGGATAAGATATATTAATCGATGAGACATCATCAATTGTTACTTGTTCTGTACATACAAGTGAAGCAATTGCACCAAGCATAGCCATTCGGTGGTCGTTATAACTTTTAATATTCCCACCTTTTAACTGTTTTTTTCCATAAATAATCATTCCGTCTTCTTTTTCTTCAATTGTTGCGCCTAACGTTGATAGCACTTCAACAACTGCTTTTATCCGATCGGTTTCTTTTACTCGTAATTCTTCGGCATTTGAAATTATCGTTTTACCCTTTGCTTGGGTTGCTAATAAGGCGATAATTGGAATTTCATCAATTAAGCGAGGAATTAAGTCTCCATCGATTTCGGTACCTTCTAGCTCTTTATAACGAACGATTATATCTCCGACAGGTTCTCCACCACTTGCACGTTTATTAACGATCGTTAAATCAGCCCCCATCGATTGCAACACATCGATAATACCGGTACGAGTTTCATTTAAACCGACATTGCGCAACATGATTTCACTATTCGGTACAATCGCCGCTGCGACGAGGAAAAAGGCTGCTGAAGAAATGTCTCCTGGAACAACGATATCGACAGGAGTAAGTGGTTCATCGTTTGAAATTGTAATTTTATTTCCCTCTACTATAATATTTGCTCCAAAGGCATGTAGCATATTTTCAGTATGGTCTCGAGTTTTAGCTAATTCTGTAACAACAGTCTTTCCTTCAGCTAATAAGCCGGCTAAAAGAATTGCAGACTTTACTTGAGCGCTTTTTACCGGGATATCATAAGTTATACCTTGTAAGCTAGAACCCCGAATTGCTAAGGGTAAATAGGAACCTTTTTTCCGACCATCTATTTGAGCCCCCATCTTTCGTAGAGGAATGACAACACGATCCATTGGACGAACTGTTAAATAAGGATCGCCATATAGGACAGTATGAAACGGTAGATTACATAAAATACCTAACATTAGACGAGCTGTCGTACCAGAGTTTCCAAAATATAATGGGACAAGGGGCTCTTGAAACGACGAAAACCCATCGCTAGTAACAAGCACTTTAGTACCTTGTTGTTCGATAGATACACCTAATTGTTTAAAAATAGAAATCGTATGTAAACAATCCTCACCATCTAAAAAATTGCTAATTCTCGTCGTCCCTTTTGCTAGGGCGCTTAACATAATTGCTCGGTGGGAAATCGACTTATCTCCAGGTACGTGCACTTCACCTTTTAAAGGTTGCGTTAAAGAAGGAAATAAAAAAGCCATGAAAACTATCCCCCAATACTTTATACATCTAAATAAACTTCGTAATCATGTCGCTTTAGAAGTTCATAAGCTTTTTGCTGATCGCGATGATGGGTGACACTTAAGCGCAAGGCTCCGCTAACATTATCGCGAATTTCCAAAATTCTAATGTTCCGTAAACTAATTTCCGCGTCCGCTAACAGTTGAACAACACCAGCGATTGCTCCTGGCTTATCTTGAATATCAACGTAAATATCGTAATAAGATGGAAGTGCACCTCGGGTCCGTTCGACGCCCAAACCGTCTCGATATTTTTTCGCTTGTTCTAAATACGTAATCATTTTTTCTTTACTATTTTTATCTAAAAATTCCTTCAAAGTGACCATTTCATTAATCCAATCTTGTAATAAGCGGGACATCTGCTCACCGTTATGTTGAAAAATATCTTGCCACATTGTCGGATTACTTGAGGCAATTCGGGTAATATCCCGAAAACCTCCAGCAGCTAATTCCGGTAAAAATTCGTGTACTTGTTCCCATTTTCGTGCTTGATGTACAAGGGACGAAGCGATTAAATGTGGAAAGTGACTAATGACACTCGTCATTTCGTCATGTTCTTCCGGTTGTAAAATAATAAAATTACTTTTCGTTTCTTTTAGCGTCTCTTTTAAAAAATCAATTTCCTTTTCGCGACTATCTTTCGTCGGTGTTAAGACGTAAATCGCATTTTCAAAAAGATGGGCTTTCGCTGCTTCAATTCCCGTTTTATGAGAACCTGCCATCGGGTGGCCACCGATAAAAATAATGTTTTTATTTTGTAAATCATTAGCAACGTTTAAAACAGAACCTTTTACTGAACTTACATCGGTAACGATGACTGGTTTTGAAATTGCAATTTCGTCTATTTTCTTCAACAATTCAATTGTTGAAGAAATTGGTGTCGCAATGATCATTACATCGATTTTATTTATTACTGCTTCGATTGAATCAGTCACTTCATGTACGATCTGTTCTTCAAGAGCATATTCTAACGTCCCTTCATCTAAGTCATAACCGATTACATAATTTTGTTCATCTTTTCGCATCGCTTTTGCTAGGGAACCTCCGATTAACCCCAGCCCAGCGACTAACACTTTACGCGTCATTTTCATACCTCTTTATTCCAGTTCTCTTTGTAATTGCAAAATAACTTGTTGTAATGCAGTCATATCTTCTTCTGTCCCGATTGTAATACGAAGCGTCCTCGGGTATCCTAATAAACTCCCTGACCTAACGATAAAGCCTTTTTGTAATAAATAGTTGGAAGCTTTATCAGCGTCGATTGGAGTTTTTACGAGTAAAAAGTTCGTATGAGATTCATAATATTCCCAACCAATTGAGTCTAAAAATTGCTCGAATTGAGTACGAACTTTTGCATTCATTTGTCTAGTCCGTTCAACAAATGCTTGGTCAGAAATGGCAGCTTCACAAAGTCGTTGGCTTAACGTTGTCGTATTAAAAGGTCCCCGAACGACGTTTAATAGATGAGCAATCGACTCATTCGCAATTCCATAGCCAACTCGTAAACTGGCTAAACCATAAATTTTTGAAAACGTTCGTAACATAATGACATTCGGATATTTTTCGAGCACTTCTTCAAAAGGATAGCGCAAATTAGGATCGACATACTCATAATACGCTTCATCTAACACGACGACGACATCTTCCGGACATTTGTCCATAAATTGTTGAAATTGCACATAACGAATCAATTGTCCCGTTGGATTGTCTGGCGTACATAGCCAAACGACTTTTGTATTTTGATCAATTGCCTCTAACATACCGTCTAAATCGTGAGCACCATTTTGTAAAGTTGGAATTTCTTTAACTGTTGCTCCTTCGATTAAGGCATGATGACGATATTGTGGAAATGTCGCTTTAGCCATTACCGTATTTGTTCCTTCATGTAAAAATGCTCGACAAATAAAAGTAATAATCTCATCCGATCCAGCACCAAAAACAAGATTGTCCAGTGAAATACGATAGGATTCCGCTAGCTTCCTTCGTAATCGTTCAGCATATCCATCCGGATATAGGAAAAAATCATGCTCCATTTCTTTTAACGTCTCCGTCACTAAATCAGAATAACCGTACGGATTTTCGTTTGAAGCGAGTTTTATGATTTTTTCTAAATTATATTTTTTTTGCACATCTTTTATTTGTATACCTTGTTTATAAGCAGATAGTTCTTGTAAGACTGCTTTTCCCAACATTATTTCACCTTCTTTTTATCGAGTAGATCTGGTCGTAACTGAACTGCTTCGTTCAAGTAAATATGTTCAACTTCTTGTTGACTTAAGGAAGTATTTGCAACAAGCATAATTCGAATGCACCGTTCTAAACTGTTCGGCACGTCAATTTCGCGCATACACATAACTGGTACATGCTTCCAACCTTTGATTCGGCGACTAACCTTCGCCGGAAAAACTGCATTTAAATCTTCGGTAACCGAAAAAAAGACGTGAGAAATCTGCTCAGGCTCAATGCGATTTTTTTCAATCATTTTCCGAACGAGTCTTTCGGTTTCATTTAAGATTTCAGTTTCTTCATTTTTTGTAACTGTCGTAGCGCCACGAAAACCACGTATCACGTCTCACTCAGCTCCTTTATAAATGCATCGAGATAAGTTTTTAATTTCATTTCGGAAAAATCGACGACAATTGGCTTCCCTAACTTTTCTAATAATACTAATTGTATTGAGTCTGCTGTCGCTTTTTTATCTAATTTCATCGTTTCTATGAGGGAATTACTTTCTAAATCGAAAAGCGTCAGCGGATAATCGTTCATTTTCAACCATTGTTTATATTTATCTATTTGCAAATCAGTATCCGAATACGACTCACTAATTTTAAGGGCAAATAACATACCAATGGCTACTGCTTCTCCATGGGTAATGCGACCATAACTTAATTTTGCTTCTATGGCATGGGCCAAGGTATGACCGAAATTTAAAAATTTCCTTATATCAGCCTCTGTTTCATCTTGTTCGACGATTGTGGCTTTTACTTTAATGCCTTTATATAAATGTGCAATTAGTTCTTGTTCACTAATATTATTTAAATTTTTCGACAATAGTTCCGATAAAAAAACTTCCTCTTGAATGAAAGCTTCTTTTACTATTTCTGCATAACCAGAACGAACTTCGTGTTCTGGAAGCGACTTTAACGTATCGATATCATAAATAACTGCACGGGGTGGATAAAAAGCACCGATTAAATTTTTCCCAAGTTCATGGTTAATCGCAACTTTTCCACCGACACTACTGTCATGAGCTAAAATAGTCGTCGGAACTTGCACATAATCGATTCCACGCATAAAGGTTGCCGCGACAAAGCCCGCTAAATCACCTACGACTCCACCGCCTAGCGCAACGATTAAAGAGTTACGGTCTAAATTGTATTCTAAGGCTTTCGTTTGTAATCGGTAATATTGTTCGATACTTTTTGATCGTTCACCACTAGGTATAATGACTTCGAATACGGTAACCGAGGGAGCTTTAAGTGTCGCTTTAAAATCCTCTAAATAAAGCGGAGCTACTACATCATCTGTAATGATTAAAATATCTCGATAATCTCTCGGTAACAATTCATTAAGTTTGTAGCGAAGGCCTTTGCCAACATAAACTGTATAATCATGAGTGGAAGTCTGAATGAATAACTCTTTCATTTAAAACCCTCTAATTTCTTCACGATATTCATCTAACTCCCGTTTTAATTGTGGGAAGGAATCGCTCGTAAATTGTTCTGTAATTGCTTTTGCTAATTCGAAGGCAACGACATGTTCCATAACGACGCTTGCAGCAGGAACTGCACAAGAGTCTGAACGTTCAATGCTTGCATTAAACGGCTCTTTCGTTTCGATATCGACACTTTGAAGTGGTTTATATAATGTCGGAATTGGTTTCATTACACCCTTTATAATAAGAGGCATACCACTTGTCATTCCACCTTCAAAACCACCTAAACGATTCGTACGTCGGTAATAACCTCGTTCTTTACTCCATAAAATTTCATCGTGAACTTCACTTCCGTTTTTACGAGCGGCTTCAAAACCAATGCCGATTTCTACTCCTTTAAAAGCGTTAATACTCATTACCGCTTGGGCTAACTTACCGTCAAGTTTACGATCATAATGGACGTACGAACCTATTCCTGCTGGCATTCCTTCGACATATACTTCACAAACCCCGCCGATAGAATCACCGTCTGCCTTTGCTTGGTCAATTGCATCCATCATTTCTTGTTCTACGGATTGATCGAGCACACGAACGGGAGATTCTTCAGAGATTTCCTTTCTCTCTTCTATTGTTAATTCCGGTCGCTCATCTGCTTGAATACCGCCAATTTCTTTCACGTAACCACAAACTTCAATTCCTAGTTGACGAAGCATAATTTTAGCAACAGCTCCTGCTGCGACTCTTGCTGTCGTTTCTCTCGCACTAGAACGTTCTAATACGTTACGCATATCCCGATGGCCATATTTAATCGCACCATTTAAATCGGCATGACCTGGACGGGGACGAGTGACGACACGACGAATTTTTTCATCTTCATCAATTGGTTCTTCGCCCATAATATCGACCCAACTTTTAAAGTCATCATTTACTACTTCTAATGCGATTGGTGAGCCGAGCGTATAACCATGACGCACTCCGCTTGTAATTTCAACTAAGTCTTTTTCTATTTGCATTCTACGACCACGTCCGTGTCCTTTTTGACGGCGAAGTAATGATTCATCGATCTCTTCCTTACGAATAGGCATTCGTGCCGGTACACCTTCGATAATCGTCGTCAATTTTTTACCATGTGATTCACCAGCTGTTAAATAACGCATCGACTGTTCCCCTTTCTTTTATTCAACTTTTTCATAAAAAAACGTATCAAATAAGTCAAAATTATATTCTTTCGGATTAAAAATTTGCTCCGTACTACCGACGAATAATATACCGTTCGTGCGGAGTGATTCGCTTAAGTTTTTATAAATTTTATCTTTTGCATCATCTGTAAAATAGATTAAAACGTTACGACAAACGATTAAATCGATATTTCGTGGATAACGATCCTTTAATAAATCGTGTTGCTTAAACGTAATATTCCGCTTTAACTCCTCATTGATTGCAAATTTTTGATCGATTTCAGTGAAATATTTTCTTTTCTTATGGGGAGGTAAATCTTTTAAATCCTGCTCATCGTATACACCTTTTTTAGCTACTTCTAATACCTTTTCGTCGAGATCCGTCGCTAGTATATTAGCTTTTTCCTTTGGGAAATGTTCTTTCAACATAATCGCTAAGCTATATGGTTCCTCTCCCGTCGAACATGCAGCGCTCCAAATTTCTAATGTATCGCGTCTTTTTTCTGCAATTAATTTTGGGAAAACTTTTTCCCTTAGGACATCCCAACGGCGCGGATTCCGATAAAATTCAGATACATTAATCGTAATTCGATCGATAAATTCTTCCCGCAAAGACTCGTCTTCTTTAATTGCTTTGAAATACGTTTCGAAACTTCGAAAACCCCGTTTATTACGTAACGATGTCAAACGTCTTCGCATTTGTGCTTCTTTATAACTATGCAAATCGATATCTAACAATTGATGAACTTTCGCTATAAAAGCTTCGTATTCAGCCACGTACTTGCTCTCCTTATGTAAGCTATAATAGAAAGCCTCCGTTACAATAACAGAGGCCTTTAAACGGTATTAATAAATCCAATCGTGATCTTGTTTATCGTAAGCGATTAGTTCATCTTCTTTAAAGAATAAGTTAATCTCTCTTTCTGCACTTTCTTTTGAGTCGGACCCGTGGATAATGTTTTTACCGACTGTCACACCGAAATCGCCACGAATTGACCCTGGATTTGCTTCCTGTGGGTTTGTAGCACCGATCATCGTACGAGCTGTTGAAATAACGTTTTCCCCTTCCCAAACCATCGCAAATACTGGTCCTGATGTAATAAAGTCTACTAACTCGCCGAAAAATGGACGCTCCTTATGTTCACTGTAATGAGTTTCGGCTAATTCCTGTGATACTTGCATTAACTTCGCACCGGCAAGTTTAAAACCTTTTTGTTCGAAACGTTTTACTACTTCGCCGATGACATTGCGCTGTACACCATCTGGTTTTACCATAATAAAAGTTTTTTCCATACAAACCTTCTCCTCTATAACAATGTTAATTATCAATTATTTTTGTCCTTAAAATTCTATCAAATAATTCCACATAATACAATTAAACGTATCAACACGTTAACTAATGATTCATAAATTTTATTAAAATTTACGCTTGCCAATCATGTTAGCAATTATTTGTAAGGCTGTTTTTGCATCTTTTTGTGGCAACTTATTCAAGGCGATATTTGCTTTTTCTAAATACAAATTACTCAATCGATAGGAACGTTCAATGGCATCTGTTTCTACAAGTAGCGACAGTATTTCATCGATATCTTGCTGGCTAATCTTTTCCGGATGTTGGAAAAGTGCTTGCAGTTGCTTTTTGAAATGTTCATCTTCCATCGCACAGAGAACAGGTAACGTAATATTGCCTTGTAGTAAATCGCTACCAGTAGGCTTTCCTAATTGTTCCGGTGAAGCAGTTATATCTAATATGTCATCGATAATTTGAAAAGACATACCGACATAATAGCCGTATTGGTATAAATGGCGTACATGCTCCCGTTTCGCTCCGGCTGCGATTGCACCTAGCTTACAACTTGTCGCAATTAAAAGAGCTGTTTTACGTTTAATTCGCTGTAGATAAGTGCGTAAATTTTGCTGTAAATTATATTGGTCGCGAAGTTGATCGAACTCTCCTTCAACGACTTTGACTAATGTCTTTGATAATACTTGATGCAATTCAGCTTCCTCGATCGTCGTTACTACCTCTAAAGCCCTTGCTAAAATATAATCACCGGTATACATCGCAATACGATTATCGTACGTATGCTTAATCGTTGGATTTCCCCGGCGAAGTGTCGCATCATCGACGACATCATCGTGCACTAACGTTGCCATGTGGATTAATTCCAATGCGACTGCAACGGATTTGATATCTTTTTGGCTACGATTTTCTTTACCGAATTGACTCGATAATAAAACAAAAACCGGACGGATTCGTTTTCCGCCAGCTTCGATTAGTTGTAATGAACTTTTTCGAAAAATCGGATGTTCTGCATCGATGGAATCTTTGAGAGCTTCTTCGATTTGTTGTAGTTCGTTTTTTAACGGTTCATAAAGTGATTTAAATTTCATTTCGTTCACCTTTACTCATTACTTATCACGGTTTAATCGTGTTGTCCTAACTATTTCGTAGCTAAATGCATTGCCGCTACGCCACCGCTGTAGCCTTTTATTTGTACAGATGTGAAGCCGACGTGTAAAAAGAGTTGCTTCAACTGTTCTTTGTCCGGAAATTCTCGAGCCGATTCATGGAGCCATGCATACTCATCGTAACTTTTTGCAAAAATTTTTCCAAAAAGAGGCATGATAAATCGAAAATAAAAATAATAAAGTTGACGATAGCCGATTAATGTTGGTTGGGAAGTTTCCAAACAAACAGCAATGCCCCCCGGCTTAAGGACACGGTGCATTTCACGTAGCACCTGTTCATAATCGGGTACATTACGTAATCCAAATCCTATTGTTACATAATCGAAGGTTTCATCTTCAAAAGGAAGATCCATTGCGTCGCCGTGAATAAACGTCACATTGGCAGCCTTTTGTTCAGCCTGCTTTTCTTTTGCTACTTCTAGCATATTTTCACTAAAATCAAGACCGATAACCCTGCCTTCTTGACCTACTTCTTTTGCTAAAGAGAAAGCCCAGTCTCCGGTCCCGGTACAAACATCAAGAGCTTCAGCTCCTTTTTGGACGTTCATCTGTCTCATCACATCTTTACGCCAAGCGAGATGACGATTAAACGAGATAATCGAATTCATTTGATCATACTTATCTGATATGTTTTGAAATACATTATGGACTTTTTCAGCCTTATGATTATCTTTCATTTTTATCCTTCTTCCACCACTGATAACATTGTATGATAGTACGTTCTGTCACTAGTTTGTTGATAAGTTAACGCGACCTCACACGTTAATTCTTCAATTAATTTTTCATGAGCGAAAATTTCCTTATTGATTGAGTCGATAATCGATGGTCCGCTTAATTCCATTTGGTTGCGTATTACGTATTGTTTTATATAGCTAAAATGATTGTTTTTAATTCGTTCTCTCTCTTGTTCTAGTCGGTTAATGAGTAAGAGCTCTTTTATATAAGACAAATAAAGCGGTGGTACATTATAATATTTACCGACATTTGTAAAAAGCTTCGCTTCAATTATCATAAAAGTTTCCATTAATTCTTGCCAATTTGATAGTTCGTATTGGTAAAGGGAAATTTTTTGTTCATTAATTTGTTTAATTGCATTTGCAATGACGCGAATTAATTGGACCTCTTTTAAGTCAGCTAACACTTTATAGTAAAGACTACTGTAATAGTCTCCCGCAAGTACGGACAATTGCCTTTCTAACTCTTCAGATAATGGTTCATTGTCGAGGGTTACTCGTTCGTGCGTATCAAGGGCGATTTGTACGAGCATAATAGGAACCATTCGATCGTACTTTTCTTCTTTAGTTAATGCAACGTTGTGGAAAAGTAGCGATAATATATCTAATTTTTTGGAGTCGACAAAAGGTCGATTCATATGTTGTTCAACAAATGTATGGAACATTTTGTTTTCGAGCTTTTGTCTTAGTTTTTCACTACTGATAGAAGACACATCGAACCACCTATACTTTCTTCATCAAATATTACTTTTAAGTATAACATAGTTTTATGTAGAACATTTACTAATTCATATATTTTTTTATTTAACGTTCACCTTAATTACTATCACCCATTTTATAACCGTTGTCAATACATTTGAGCTTAGGCGTAACTTAAAAAAAGATATTTTATTCAAAATAAAAAAGAGTACATAAATGTACCCTTTTTTGCTTTTATGAGGCTCTATGTAGCTGTTTAGCCGCGAACTGCATCTCTAAGAGCTTTACCAGCTTTGAATGCTGGAACTTTACTCGCTGGAATTTGAATTTCTTCTCCAGTTTGTGGGTTACGCCCTTTACGAGCCTTGCGTTCACGTACTTCAAAATTACCGAAACCGATAATTTGTACTTTTTCACCTTCACTTAGTGAATCCATGACAGTTTCAAATACTGCATCGACAGCTTTAGCAGCGTCTTTCTTCGATAACTCAGTTTTTTCTGCTACTGCATTTACTAGGTCTGTTTTGTTCATGACATTCACCTCCTCTTTGTTTGCGAAATGCATTACTCATTACATAACTTAAGCTATATACATTTGTTCACCAATCGTCTTGCTTTTATACGTAAAAAAGCAAATTAATTGATGATAAAGCTAATATTAACCGACTTTGTTCTAAAATTCAATACTTTATCGTAATTTTGTGCACTTTTTAACGATATAATTGAAATTTTGTCGAAATCGGTTGTCCTAGCTAATTATATACTTCCATCTTAAACGAATAAACGCGATGTTTCAAGGAGGTGTATGCATTTTCATAAAAATAAATAACAGCATATTTCAGCTGTTATAAAATAATAGCGATGAGTCCACCAGAACCCTCATTAATCATTCTTTCTAATGTTTCTTTTAATTTATAGCGAGCATTTTCTGGCATTAGTGAAATTTTTGCTTGGATACCTTCACGGACGATTGAGCTTAAGGAACGGCCGAAAATATCAGAGTTCCAAATTGATAACGGATCTTCCTCAAAATCTTGCATTAAATATTTAACGAGTTCTTCGCTCTGTTTTTCTGTACCAATAATTGGTGCGAATTCTGATTCTACTTCAACTTTTACCATATGAATTGATGGAGCAACGGCTTTTAAGCGAACGCCGTAACGGGCACCTTGTTTAATAATCTCAGGTTCATCGAGTTGCATATCTTCTATCGATGGAGCTGCGATTCCATAGCCTGTTTGCTTTACCATTTGTAATGCACCGGCAATTTGATCATATTCTCGCTTCGCATGGGTAAACTCCTGCATAAGGGCTAGTAGATGGTCTTTTCCGGTAATCTTTTCACCGACGATTTCTTTTAATACTTCTTCATACAAGGATTGTGGCGAATATAAATCGATTTCCGCGATACCTTCTCCCATTAATACGGCAGAAATTTTCGCCTCTTCGATATATTCAAATTGGGTAAAATCGTTTACGATTGAACTTACATCCCGTAGACGCTTAATGCTACGAACCGTTGATTCAATGGCTTCTTCATAACTTTGTTTAAGCCAATGATCATCCTTTAAGACCATCACCCAACTCGGTAAATTAACATTTACCTCTAAGACTGGAAACTCATACAAGGCTTCGCGCAATACATTCAATACGTCGTGTTCCGTCATTGTCTCGACACTCATTGCTAATACCGGAACGTCATGCTCTTCCTTCAAATGTTGACGAAGTAATTCAGTTTCTTGATCCGTCGGCCGGGCAGAGTTAACAATTACGATAAACGGCTTTCCAACCTCTTTTAACTCTTCGATTACTTTTTGTTCCGCTTCTACATAGTGGCTTCTTGGAATTTCACCAATCGTTCCATCGGTAGTAATCACAATTCCAATTGTCGAATGTTCTTGTACGACTTTTCGTGTTCCAATCTCGGCTGCATCATGAAAAGGAATCGGTTCATCATACCAAGGTGTATGCACCATCCGAGGACCACTTTCGTCTTCGAAACCTTTTGCCCCTTCTACGGCATAACCGACACAATCAACGAGTCGTACGTTTACTTCTACACCTTCTTCAATATCAATTGTAACAGCTTGATTCGGTACAAATTTTGGTTCAGTCGTCATAATCGTCTTACCTGCTGCACTTTGGGGTAGTTCATCAAGGGCGCGTACACGTTCGTGCTCCTCTTTAATATTTGGTAAAACGACTAGCTCCATAAATCGTTTAATAAACGTCGATTTACCTGTACGAACCGCACCGACAATTCCTAAGTATACATCCCCATTCGTTCGCTTTGAAATATCTTTAAAGATATCAATTCGATCCAACAAAATCCCTCCTCATTGATATGTAAGCAACTGCCCGTCAAAATATTCCTATACATTGCTACTATTGTATGATGTTGTCCGATTAAAATATGCAAATAAATTTAAAAACAATTGTATAGACTTATTATTTATGAAAATATTCAACACATAAAAAAGAACCGAATCGTAATACGATTCAGTTCTTTACAATAGAGTATAAAGCTTTTACGGATTGAAAATCGGCTCTCCATCTTCAACGATATAAGGAACGGAATAAGCCGGTACAAAAGGATAATTATCTTCTAATATGTAGCGTATATCTTCTGAACTTTCATCAACACCATACTCTTCTATTGCCAATTGCAAATCGAGACGATAATCGACGATAAGCTGTCCTTCTGTTGTAATTAAAATTGGTAGCTGTTCGTTTGAATAAGGGCTAACAACTATTGGCTCTTCCTTTAATCCGAGTTTTTCATAATTTAGTTGATAAATATCTGGTGCGATTTGTTCACCGTAGGGTGGATATAAATGTTTTTGACGATATATATCAAGTTTCACATTTACTTCCCGGAGCTTTTCTGTAATACGTAAATCGATTAATTTCACTCGTGGATCCTCTTCAGGCGTAATGATAACATATTGATAATATCCTCCATTTTCAAAAGCCGTTCCCGGGATTTCATTAAGTAATTGGGCATCTCTCAAAGTTGTAAAATCGATAATATATTTCTCATAACGTGGTACATCGTTCTCTGTTGTATGAATTGGCATTAAGCCGTTTGTCTGTTCTTTATATTGTAATACTGCTTCTTGAACCCTTTGCAATTGCTCTTCCTGGGGCTCCTGATGTTTTGCTAACTCTGATTGCGGATATAAACAACCACTTACAATTAGTAATAATAAACTTATAAAAATTAGTGGGATAGTACGTTTCATTTAGTAAGTCCTCCTAACCCGTCGGGCCGCTAATAACGATAAAAACGACGATAAGTCCACCAATAATCAAACTAATATACGCTAAAAATGATACTATTAAACGAAAAATTCCAGACAATTTTTTACGACTTAACGTAATTAATGCAATCGCTAGAATAAGAAGACCAATCCCAACGAAAGAAATTATTTCTTTTACTTCTGCTGGAGTCAACGATTTCACCTCTAAATTTATAAAATTATTTTCGTGAGTAATTATAACATAGTTATTTTCATATATATATTAGATTGAAATATATTGCGCCTCGGATATACAAAATAAAATCTAGAGTGCCTTTTCGACACTCTAGATTCGACTAAACAATACCCAAATGCATCTCAAAAAGAGATTACTCTTGCGCTTTAGTTTATGCTTACATAAGACCGTTTGTATATTCACTTGCCTACATTCGGTCATATTTCATTGAAAACTTCTATTGATTATATATTTGAAGCTCTCATTACTTTACCTAATAAACTATTAGATAGCAAAATTGTCTTTAGCAACAATCAACATTAGTATATGCCACTTATCTTCTTTTGTTAGTTGCCTACATCGTCTTTAAATTATCTAGTTCTTTTCGCTTTTCCCGATTCATTAATTGTTGAACGACCGCTTCTGGATCTTTTTCTTTAAATAAGACTGCATACAGTCCCTCTGTAATCGGCATTTCTACGTCATATCTTTTACTTAATTGATAAGCAGCTTTAGTCGTTCGGACTCCTTCGACAACCATATTCATCTCTTTTAAAATATCGTCTAATTTTTTTCCTTGACCTAATAAGTTCCCGGCTCGCCAATTTCGACTATGGGTACTTGTCGATGTCACGATTAAATCACCGACTCCACACAATCCTAAAAAGGTTAACGGATTTGCTCCCATCGCTGTAGCAAGACGAGTAATTTCTGCAAGACCCCGAGTGATTAAAGCGGCTTTTGCATTATCGCCAAATTGTAAACCATCCAAAATTCCTGCTCCTAAAGCGATAATGTTTTTTAATGCTCCGCCTAATTCGACACCGATTACGTCGGTACTCGTATAGACTCGGAAATCATCGTTCATAAAAATATTTTGAGCCTGTTGGGCGTAAACAATATTTTCCGCCGCAACGGTTACGGTCGTTGGCAAACGGAAGGCAACTTCTTCTGCATGGCTTGGACCAGATAAGACAACGATTCGTTCTTTTTCATAGGAAGGAACCTCTTCCAAAATTACTTCCGAAATTCGTTTTAGCGTATCAGGCTCTACCCCTTTTGAAGCATGAATTAATAACGTATCTTTAGCTATGTATGGACGTAACTTTTTCATCACTTCCCTCATTGCACTTGAAGGAACAACAATTAAAACTGCTTCTACTCCTTGAACAGCTTCTTTAATCTCTGCATAAGCTTTAATCGATGCCGGAAGATCGACATCTAAGTAACGAGCGTTGCGATTCGTTTCATTAATTTCATTTACTTGATCTTCTCGATGTGACCATAAACGTACGTCATAGTCGTTATCAGCTAATACGATACTTAAGGCTGTTCCCCAGCTACCAGCTCCTAATACGGCAATTTTTTTCACTGTTTACCTCCTCTACTTCCTCTTTCTTGCGACGATATGAATTGGCGTTCCAGAAAAACCAAACGCTTCACGAATTTGATTTTCTAAAAATCGTTTAAAAGTAAAGTGCATTAAATCAGGGTTGTTAACAAACACAACGAAAGTAGGTGGTTTAACCGCTACTTGAGTTATATAATACACCTTCAATCGTTGTCCTTTAATCGTCGGTAACGGATGGATAGCTAATGCATCCATAATCACATCATTTAATACGTTCGTTGCGATTCGTTTTGCATGATTTTCACTTACTAATTTTACAACTGGGAGAAGTCGTTGTAGACGCCGTTTTGTTTTGGCTGATAAGAAGACAATCGGAGCGAAAGAAAGGAATTGAAACTGTTGACGAATTTCCATTTCGAACTGTTCCATTGTCATCTCTTTTGAATCGACTACATCCCATTTATTGACGACAATTATGATTGCTTTTCCAGCATCTAACGCATAGCCGGCAATTGTTTTATCTTGTTCACGTATTCCGGTTTCAGCATCAAGTACAAGTAAAGCAACATCGGAACGATCAATCGCTTTTAACGCTCGAAGAACACTATATTTTTCTGTCGCTTCATAGACTCTTCCTCTTTTACGAATACCAGCCGTATCGATAATGACATAATCTTGGTCATCTTTCTCAAAGGCTGTATCAATTGCATCACGAGTCGTTCCTTCTTGTTCACTTACGATTACCCGCTCTTCATTCAAGATAGCATTAACGAGGGAAGATTTCCCGACATTTGGTCGACCAATTACACTAAAATATATCGTTTCTTCATCCTGTACTTCGTCATCTTTATCAGGGAAATGACGAACTACTTCATCGAGTAAGTCACCTATACCTATTCCATGGGCACCCGAAACCGGATAAGGTGTACCGAATCCCAAAGCATAAAATTCATAAACTAAATCGTGACGTTCAGGATGGTCGATTTTATTTACTGCTAATACGACCGGCTTTTTCGACTGATATAAAATATTTGCAACTTCCTCATCCGTCGGCGTAATTCCTTCTACTCCATTTACGACAAAAATAATTACATCTGCTTCGTCGATCGCAATTTCTGCTTGGTGGCGGACTTTTGTCATTAGAGGTTCGTCCGATGTCTCAATCCCACCCGTATCGATGACATTAAAAGTCGTTGTTAGCCACTCGGCTTCTGCATATATTCGATCGCGTGTTACCCCTGGTGTATCTTCGACAATCGAAATACGTTCACCGACTAGTCGATTAAAAATTGTTGATTTTCCTACGTTTGGACGTCCGACAATTGCAACGTGAGCTTTTGTCATGAAAGGACACAACCTTTCTTTTTCATGATCACCTTTTTGTTTGAAATCTCTACATATTTTAACAAACATTAACGATTAGTACAATAATGAATACCTTTCACCTTCCTGCAGAAGATAGTCTCCTTCTTATTAATGAGACCGACCGAATAAACCCTTGAATTACGAGTAGTATCAACAAACTAACATAAAATAAAATAAAAAACGATTCATCCTGAAGTCTTACCTCCAAGTGATAACTCCTTAAAATTAAATGAAACAACAATTGTCCTAAAACGAACCCTAACATTAGCGTTGCACGTTGGATAGGAAAAGTACGATGCAAAAAAACCGTTATACTAACACTAGCAATTGGGATCAGGACATTTGGTTGAACTATAAAAGATGCTGGACTTACTTTATACCACAATAAAATTCCAACGTATGTAAAAATAACGATATACGTTGCGAAGAAATGATAAAGTCCTAACCGTAAAAATGCGAAATATAAAAGTGTACAAAACAATAAAAGAATAAAGCTTAAGGACATAGAAATAAGATGGCCGATTGATACTTGGAGATTTTTACAAATCATTATTCCTAACAAGGAAAGAAGAAACAACCTTTGCTCAAAACCTTTTTCCATAAAAAATACGACGATAATAACAAAGAACCAACTAAACCAAAAAAAGAAAAACAATTCCTTCATACTACTCATTCCAATAAACATTTTATTAGTAGTATGAATAAAATCTTTCATTCTTAAACGATACATAAAAAGACTAGGGAGAAGTGAGTGGTGAATACTATAAAAAGCATCCCCATAATTCATCGTTCCCCTAGTCTTTTTATCTGTAACGTCTGAATTGGACGTTAATCTTTTAATTTATTTAATTCATCACCAATCATATCGCTAATTGAGAATCCAGAAGCTCCTTCTTCGTGTTCATAAGAAGCTACTGCCTCTTCCTCTTCCGTATCCGCAGCTACTTCTTTAATGCTAAGTGAGATACGTTCTTCTTCTTCACTAACACTTAATACTTTCGCTTCAATTTTTTGGTTTACATCAAGCACTTCATCCGGTGTTCCAATGTGGCGGTTTGCAATTTGAGAAATATGAACAAGTCCTTCAACACCTGGTTCAATTTCTACAAATGCTCCAAAATCGACGAGACGTTTTACCGTACCTTCGATAACGTCCCCTTCTTTAATTCGCTCTTCGATTCCTTCCCAAGGCCCTGGTAACGTATTCTTATAAGATAAGGAAATTCGTTCGTTCTCTTCATCAACCGAGAGGACTTCTACTTGAATCTCTTGACCTTCAGATAATACATCTGTGACCTTTTCAACGTGTGTATGGGCTAATTCCGAAATATGAACGAGTCCATCTACACCACCGATATCGACAAAAGCACCGAAATCTGTAATTCGTTGCACCGTACCGTCAACGACTTGTCCAGCTTCAAGAGACTGGAGTACTTCTTGGCGTTTTTTCGCTTCTTCTTCCTCTACGACAGCACGATGAGATAGGATCACACGATTTTGTTCGCGATCTAAGTCGACAACTTTTACTGTTAACGTTTTATCTTGATAATCGGAAAAGTCCTCTACATAATATGTTTCAACTAATGATGCTGGAATAAAGCCTCGTAAACCAACATCGACAACGAGTCCACCTTTTACGATTTCTTTTACTGTAGTTTCGAAAGTTTCATCATTATCGAGTTTTTCTTGTAAATCTCCCCACGCTTTTTCCGCATCAACCATTTTTTTTGATAAAATTACTTCTTCATCTTCAATCTTTTTCACCATTAGTTCGAGTTCCTGGCCATCATCAACGACATCTGCAGCATTTTCGACATGAAGGTTTGATAATTCGCTAATTGGTATAATTCCTTCCGATTTATGCCCGATGTCGACAAATACTTGCTTTTCGTCAATTTTTACGATTGTCCCTGTTATAATATTTCCTACTTGTAATTCGTTGTTAGATTCTACCATACGTATTCACCACTCCTAAGACCTATTTGAAACCAAATTACATATAAAAATGTTATTAATGTCATTATACCATGAAATTGTATATGTTAATAACTTCTAACAATTAGGCAAATTTGTCAAGTGTTATCTTTAATTATTTTACGACTCTTCACGAAAATTTCGTACTTTGTTCACATGCTTTAACATTTGTGATACAACTTCCTCAATCGATAGCGATGTTGTATCGATTGCAATGGCATCTTCTGCTCGTTTTAATGGGGCATGTTCCCTTTCCATATCTCGTCGATCCCTTTCAGCTATTTCTTTTTTAAGCTGTTCTAAAGTCGTTGGGATTCCCTTTTTGATATTCTCTTCATAGCGACGTTTTGCTCGTTCATCGACCGATGCAATTAAATAAAATTTCACCTCTGCGTCGGGCAAAACATTCGTTCCTATATCCCTTCCATCCATTATTACGTTTCCATTGCTTGCCATCTCACGTTGACGGGCGAGCATTTCTTTGCGAATTGCTCCTAATTTAGCAACAATCGAAACCTTCCGTGAAACATCGTTCGAACGAATCGCTTCGGTCACATCTTCCCCGTTTAATAAGACCCGTTGAGTATCGTTCGTCTGTTTTAACTCTATTTTCGTATTTAATAATAAATTATATACTGCTTCTTCGTCTGTTAAAGATAAATTATTCCGTAAACAATGTAAGGTTAAAGCCCGATACATTGCTCCCGTGTCTACGTAAATGTAAGATAAGTCTTTTGCTAAACGTTTTGCAACCGTGCTTTTTCCCGCCGCTGCAGGGCCGTCGATTGCAATTCTAAGTCGTTGTTTTGCTACCATATATACTGCCTCCAACTATGTTTACCCGGGGCCTTCCTTATTAATATAGATGTTATAATGTTTCGTTAACTTAATTGTAAGAAAAAACTTGGCATTTGCCAAGTTAATGTACCATATTTTATTCATTTTAATATATTTGTCGCTTTAAATCCTCTCTTTGAACAGCGAAGCAAAATTCAATTAATTGTTGACGCTCTCTCTCATTATCGAAATGAAACTTTAAAGAAGTAAAGGTAATTTTATTTTCAACCATCGTTCGAATAATTTCGGCTTTTGTTTTAATATATTTATAATCAGTTGTCTTTGATTTTAAAACAAGGTAGGTTTTAACTTTTTCACCTTCTTTTAGTGCAACATTTGGAGGCGTAATAATTAACATGCCCCCACCGCTTATGTCCCGAGTTACCGTTGTAAATGGTGTGAATGAATGATCTAGACTATGGATAGCCGTATCGACATCGAACATTACTCGAACATATTCCCGTCGTTGAATTCTTTCAATTTTATCTTCCTCAGGAATTGAAATAACGAAAGATAGGAGTGGTGATTGCACAATCCTTTTTACCGTTGTTGTAAACGTATTTACACTTCCTTTTGAAATGTATTCAATCGATATGCGATCGTTTGGTTTTATCGGTAAATTTGCATAAAGTGTAGGGTCAACCGGATAATCAATCAATAGCTCACCATTGGTCCGGTCGATAACTTTAGAACGATATTTAACATTTTCTTTACGAGTTGCTTTCTTCTGTAGCACAATTGTCAACGAAGTACCTACTTTCATTTTCCCACTCCCCTAGTTAAAGAACCCTTAACGTATCATTAACACTACTTTCTGCTCAAAAAGACTTAAAGGATACGCTAAATTATATTTACATTTATTACAAACACAACTTATTACATGGTTCATTATACATATTATTATGTCATATTTATACAACTTAATAAAGAACTTTACATTTGAATATCAAAGTTCATTTCGGTATTCGTTAACTTTTCTACTTTCTCTTCGTTTCCACTTGTGGCATTAATAAAAATGCGGTACGTTTCATCGTTCATTTCACCGAGAAATTCATATACTAACACTTCTTCATTTAATTCATTTTCAATAATTGCTAAATGTTCATCATGAATTTGAACCCCTTTATTTACGGTTTCTCTTGCTTCTTCTGCAGAGATCTTAGGCTCTTCTATAGTCCGTTCATGATAATTATATAAATAGTCATTTGCATTTAGACCGACAATATCGCCGTTATCTAAGGCTACTTTCATAACGATTGAATCTGGATATATACGTACATCACTTTCTGTATTTAAAAATGTATACACGCCAACATCGCCGAACTGCTGACTTTGTAATAAGTCCAATTGCTCATAACCGAATTCCTTCAAATATTTCTCTGCTTCGATTAATCCATCGTTTAACGAAAGTTTAGCTTTTTCAATTTCTCGTTCAACTAATATATTCATTGGATGTGCGCCTTTTTCTGTAATGTCCATATAAACCCGCTTTCCATCTTCATAAAACACGGAGTAAAACGGAATATCAGCACCATCACCACTTCTATTTATAGAAATTTCAATATCGTCTTCTAAATCGAAAAGCTCTTTACTAAAGTTAACAATTTCTTCTTCTGTTTTCTTTTTTCCATCGAGGGCTTGATAGCCTTCTTTTTGCTTAGGTGATTGTAAGTATGAAACTTCAGCTGATCCTGTGGAAATTTGATCCACATATTTTTCTACTGCTTCAAAGCCATCGATGATCGTCGAGTCCTTCGGTTCATCTTGGGTAGCTAGAGCAAGCTCTACATCCATCCATCGTAAATTATTTTTTAATACGTCATGTTGCATTTGTCGTAGTTCGTCTTTTAAATTTGCTGCTTGATCGTATAGATTATACAAAGTTTCAACTTCATCATCATTCAATGGTTCATCGTCTAAGTTACGAATTGCTGTCCGGTAGGTAAAGTTTCCAATCTCTGAAAGGAATTCTTCTGTTTTATGGACCGGGATTAACGATAGCGGTAACTGACTCACATTTGATAAAGCATCCGAGGTAATGCGCCAAATCTCAACGAATTGGGGGGATAATTTTTCTCCTGAATTCATTGCTAAAGACGTTCCAATGGAGTCATGTAATAAATCCATATGGTAGGACAATTCATGGAAAGAACGTTGGTAATTGTTCTCTGCATGAATTAGTAACGCATTCTTTTCTTGATGTTCTTTATATCCCCAATAAACGGTTCCGATTAGACCAATTGAAAGAAAAATAATTGTAATTGTCCGTAACATGTAATCAACCCTATCCTTTCTTATTTACAAAATATATGCTTTCCTATCTGTTTGATTTGTGGCCTTGTCCAAATCCAACCACTTGTAGCCGTATCTGGGTTGAAATAATAAAGGGCATTCCCTGATGGATCCCAGCCATTGATTGCATCTAGAACGGCTTGTCTTGCCTTTTCATTCGGTGTTAACCAAATTTGTCCGTCTGCTACAGCTGTGAAAGCTCGAGGTTCAAAAATGACACCTGAGATTGTATTCGGAAAGGTCGAGCTTTGAACTCGATTTAATATGACTGCTGCTACCGCTACTTGACCTTCGTAAGGCTCACCCCTTGCTTCTCCATAAACTGCATTTGCCATTAAATTAATATCGTTTTGTGAAAAGCCTTGGGGTACGTTTACCTTTTTAGTCTGTAATTCATCTCCCTGCCCTTGGCCTTCTGTTTGTTCTTGTTTCGTCCCTTGCTCCTTCGCTTGTTCACCTTGGGGTTTAGAAGGAGTACTTGCAGTTCCATACATTTCTTGTTTTACTTTTTCAGGATTATATTCCGTTGCTTTAACTAACTTTTCCTTCGTCTTTTCTCCGGCCATACCGTCAATAGGTAAGCCAAATTCATATTGGAAATGTCGTAATGCCCAATACGTTCGCCAACCGAAAACCCCATCAATTTCTCCAGTGAAAAAACCGATATGTTTTAAACGGGCTTGTAATTCAATTACATCTTCACCGACAGCTCCGTGTTGAATTACTTGATCTGTAAAGGCATTAACTTGCTTATTTTCTACAATATTTATACATAAAGTGATGCTAATAAATAGTGTAAATAGTAAACTTAATTGTTTTACATTCATAAACATTACCTCCATTTTCGTTTAACGTTATTTTTTGACGAAAGTTTTATTTTATACATTATTGAACTCATAGGAAAAAAAGTTTTTAATCTAGTGAAAAAAGTAAATAAGGAAGAAATGGAGAAAATGATTCAAGTTTTGTTAAACAAAAAAACCTCTAAAGTATAAAAATGATACTTTAGAGGAAAATCTTTGTTCTTTTTATTTAAATACATATTTAAATTATTATACCCAACCGCGATAACGAGAAGCTTCCGCCATTTTCCGCACACCGACCATATAAGCTGCTACACGCATATCTACGTTGCGGGTTTGGGCAGTGTTGTAAATCGTCTCAAACGCTTTATGCATCACATTATATAAACGTTTTTCAACTTCTTCTTCCGACCAGTAATATCCTTGCTTATTTTGCACCCATTCGAAATAAGATACCGTCACTCCTCCCGCCGATGCAAGAATATCCGGAACGAGTAATTTCCCTCGCTCCGTTAATATTTCTGTCGCTTCGTCTGTTGTGGGACGATTTGCTGCTTCGACGATTATTTCGGCTTTTATTTTTTCTGCGTTTTCTTTAGTTATTTGTTTTTGGACGGCTGCTGGTACTAAAATATCACAATCTAATTCTAATAACTCCTGATTAGAAATCGTGTTTTTAAATAAAGTTGTCACCGTACCAAAACTATCACGGCGATCTAACAAGTAATTAATGTCCAATCCTTCTGGATCGTATAAGGCACCGTGGGCATCAGATATGCCGACAACGAGTGCACCTGCCTCATGGAGAAATTTCGCTAAATAACTACCTGCATTTCCAAAGCCTTGAACAACAACCCGTGATCCTTCTATTTCTAAACCACGCTTTTTCGCTGCTTCTTTAATACAGAATGTCACACCTTTTGCCGTTGCAGACTCTCGTCCATGGGTGCCACCGAGAACAATTGGCTTTCCGGTAATAAAACCAGGGTTATTGTACTCATCGATACGACTATATTCATCCATCATCCAGGCCATAATTTGTGAATTTGTAAAAATATCTGGTGATGGAATATCCTTCGTCGGACCGACAAATTGACTTATAGCACGGACGTAACCACGACTTAAAGTTTCTAATTCTCTAAACGACATTTCACGAGGATCACAAATGATTCCTCCTTTTCCGCCACCTAATGGTAAATCGACAATCCCTGCCCGTAAACTCATCCAAATCGCTAGGGCATTTACTTCGTCTTCTGTGACATCTGGGTGAAAACGTACGCCACCTTTCGTTGGACCTACAGCGTCATTATGTTGCGCTCGAAATCCAGTAAACACTTTTACCGAACCATCGTCCATTTTGACGGGAATACGTACTTTAATCATCCGTAAAGAATCCTTTAATAAATCGTATACCTCTTCTGGATATCCGAGTCTGTCTAACGCATCCTTCAATACGGTTCTCGTCGATTGTAATAGATCCGTCGTTTCTCTTTCTTCTGTTTGTTTCTGTCGTCCGGATTGATCGGCTACCATTTTCTTTACCTCCTACTGTTCCCTATCTATGTATGTGAAAGTTCATTATTTAATATGCAAGTTATGAATATTTTTATTTGTTAGTCCCGTTCTTCAATCGATAATTGAACGAGCATTTCAATCATTTCATCGTAAGTAATGTTTTCACTTTGGGCTGAATCTGGAAATAAACTAGTCGGGGTCATTCCTGGTAATGTATTTACTTCTAATATGTACGGAGTCCCGTCATTAGTTAGTAAAAAGTCGACGCGTGAGTACGTCTTGCAACCTAATACTCTGTGAGCAGCTACAGCGTATTGTTTAATTTGTTCCGTTAACTCATCGCTTATACGAGCAGGAATAATATGTTCACTTCCCCCTTCAGTATATTTAGATTCATAATCGTATATTTCATTTTTCGGTACAATTTCTATAATTGGTAAAGCTCGTTCTTTATCGAGCCTTCCTAGGACGGGAACCGTTAATTCCATCCCGTCGATAAATTGTTCGACTAATACAAAAGGATCATTTTCCATTGCCTTTTTTAAAGCATTAAGAGTTTCTGTTTCATTTTTCACAACGGATAATCCGACCGTCGAGCCTTCCCGATTCGGTTTAATCACAAAAGGAAAGCTGAAAGACGAATGAATTTTTTCCACTACTTGATCGAGGTCACTGTCGACTGTTAAGTAAAACTGTTCATCCTTTGCCGTCGGAATACCAACAGCTTGAAACATCTGTTTAGCTTTATACTTATCCATTGCTAAAGATGATGCTAAAACTCCAGAACCAACGTAAGGAATTTTTAACATATCTAAAAGTCCTTGGATCGAACCATCTTCTCCATATTTACCATGTAAACCGATAAAAACTAAATCGACATCTAATTGGATCAGTTCTTCTAATCGATCTGGGTGAAAGTCGATGCTAAGGACATCGTGCCCGTTATTTTTTAACGCTTGAATAATTCCTTTACTACTCGAAATTGATACTTCCCGCTCGTTTGACACTCCACCGTAGAGGACAGCAATTTTCACGGTGTCACTCTCCTATCATACTATTTTACAAGCAAATGATACGCCATGATTCGTATACTTATCATATCATGTTTTAACCTATGGTGCTATTATCTATTTGTATACTATATGATTGTTAAACTTTAATTAGAAGAACGCTAAAGGAAATTGTAACACTCCTACATAATATAAAATAAATACGATGACAACAATGAGTATGATTATGAAAAATAGTCGGAAAAAGGGACTCGAAAAACTTAAAGAATAACGAACTTTCCGCTGCCCATGCACTTCTCTTCTCGGGGGTAAGTTTAATAAATCTAATTCGACATATTCTTCATATGAACGTTCTTCAGTTACTTTTTCTTCTATCCCCTCTTCCTCTTCGTAATCTTCCGGCTGATGATTTGCCACCTCTTGAAAAAGCTTCATTAATTGATCGGCTTGATGACGCTCGTTTCGCTCCTTCAACGCTCCCACCTCATTTCGAAAATTTTATATAAAGGCCAAGGACGAAATCAACGACAAAATGAAAGGTAATCGTAACGAGTAAATTGCTCGTCACTTCAAAAATAAAACCTATTAAAAAACTAGTCACAATTAGTAAGCCTAAAAGAACCGGCTTTTTTAAATAGCGAGTATGTAAAACGACGAACAAACTACTTGCAAATAAATAGCCAAAAGTCGTTTGAATTACTCCTCGAAACAATAGTTCTTCACATATCGCTACCGTTAACGCAATAAAAAAGATTGAACCGACCGATTGGTTACGAAATAACTTCTCGTTAATTCCGCCATCATCGAAATGTTTCTGATCAATCGCATTATACAAAATTAATTCTATTATTATTAATACGAAGGCGAGTAAAACACCGTAATAAAAAATTTCCTCTAAATCAAAAATGAATAAACTGGTGAAAGCTTCTATACGATCGAAAAAAACAAAGGCTAACCCAATACCAATGAATAAAAATAACAATTGCGATAAATATACAGTTTTCTTCAATTCTTTTGGGGAAATTTTTTCAATTAGTTCCCGATGCTTCATATCGATTCTCCTATTCCTAATACGTAAGCGAGTTCCTTTTGCCAATTTTTCGATTGTATCGGTTTAACTTTCTCTTTATTTTCCAGTATTGTTGTAGCATTATAACTACAGTTAGAACAACATTGATCCCCTAATTTCAAAACGGAGCTTTGAAAGTGCTTATATAACTGGGTTCGTAAACAATCTTCTTCATGTACATAATCGAGCATTTGTTGTAATTTCGCTCGTTTTCTTTTTCTTCTTGCTTCATTTTCAGAAACGATTTGTGTAAGGGCGTTTTCCCACTTATCAAGATCGTAAATAATTTGTGAATTTTTAATTAAGTTAAAGTATTCGGCTTGATAAAGTAAAAGTCGTACATTAATCTCTTCCATTTGTAATGTCGTTGCTATTTGTGTAGCAGATGTAGAAAGCACTTGACGATTTCTTGCTAAGACGTATAAATAGTTTAAAAACGTACGCACTTCCTGTTCTGTCGGCACTTCTTGATCAATTAGGTGGAGGGGGATATGTTCATCTCCTCGTTCATATAAAAGAATACTTAGGCTTTTCTTTCCATCCCGGCCAGCCCGGCCTATTTCTTGAATAAACGATTCTAATTGCGAAGGTAAATGATAATGAATAACGAGTCGAACATTCGGTTTATTAATTCCCATACCAAAAGCACTTGTGGCACAAATGATATCAAGTTGATCATAAATAAACTGCTGTTGTATTTTTAGGCGGGAGGTGGGATCTAATTCTCCATGATAATAAGCGATATGCTTTTCAGGAAAAAGCCGTTGTAATTCCTTTGCTACTTCTTCAGCCCGAGCACGACTGGAAAAATAAATAATCGTTGGTACATGATATTGAGAAACTAATTGATGTAATCGTTCATCTTTACGAATTTTTCCTTCGATTCTTTCGACTGATAAGATGATATTTTTTCTTTCTGTATCGTAATGCAAAACGCGCATCTTTTTTCTGTCTAGTTCTAAAAGAATATCCCGTTCAATCTCCGGTGTAATCGTTCCAGATAGAGCTAAAACCGGTGGATTTCCTAAATCGTCAATTACATCTTTTAACCGGAGATAATCAGGTCGAAAATCGTAACCCCATTGGGAAATACAATGGGCTTCATCGATTACAAACAAACTAACTTTCATCCTTTTAAGCAGATGAGTCATTCGTTCGTTTTGCAGTAATTCCGGTGACATATAAATTACTTTGAACGTATGTAAGTTTTGCAAAATTCGTTCGCGCTCTTCAAACGTTAACATACTATGTAAGGCCACGACTTCTTTTAGATGAAAAGCTTTTGTCTCCTTTACTTGATCGACCATTAACGATATTAACGGAGAAATGACGATTGTTGGGTAAGGTAGGATTATACTTGGCAATAAATAACATAGCGACTTTCCAGATCCTGTCGGTAAAATGCCTAATACATCTTCACCTTGTAATACGCTTTCGATAATTTCTTTTTGTCCAGGACGAAATTGTTTGTAATTAAAATGGGTATATAAAATAGATTCTAATTGCTTATTCATAGGTACCCTCTTTTTCTTCATTTTTTATCCTCGTTAATGTTAAACGAATTTGAAAATATGAAATCGTATCGCTTACGTTATCTTTAATATCTTTTAATTTAAAAGTTTTTAAAGTTTTTACAGCCCGCTTTATCTCTTCTTGCTCCTTTTGAGAAATGAAGCGGTCTAACGGAAACGATGGATCTTGCAACGAAATTTCAACGAGATGATCGTGGATTGTCGACGTTTTTAAACGGCGTTTGTTAGCGATTTGCTCTGGAGTAAGTCCTTGTTCAACGAATCGTTTCGTTATTTGCGCGGAATTTGTAATCGTTTGACTCGGATGTTTTTCAAATAAGTCTTGTCCGAACGTATAAAGTAATGGATACGTCTTTTTATTTCGATTAATTACCCCCAACATGTAATGAATATAATTTGTTTTATGTAATTGTATATCAACGGGTGACATATGAAAGAGCGTGGCGAGTTGTTCTTTTGTAAGTCCAATTTGTACTGGAGTCGTAAGTTGTTTTATAAACATTTGTACATAACTATCTGGCAAAGGCTCTAAGAGCTTAATAAGTTCATCGTACAATGTTTTTATATATTCGTCAGTACCTTTCTTTAACGTACGGTAAAAAGCCTTTACCCAACGGATCGTTGCTGGTTGGTCAACGATTGGGATGTATCGTTTTATTTGTTTATTTTGATTCGTCCACACTTGAATCATTAAAGTGAGACGTCTCATCCATTCACGATCATATGAAGCATATTCAATCCCTTTAAAATAAAAAGGATAAGAAAAAGGATTATTAATTGACTTATATCCTTCCTCCGTTAACAAGAACGTATCTTTTTTAACCTTAGTTACCTTATTTGTCCTAATTAAGTTCGTTACATTTTGGTGAAAATCCTCAAAGGACAATCTAGGTTCAATTCCGAAAAAAGCATCAAGTTCAAACAAATGGGCATCTTGAATTGTTTGAATTGAACGCTTTCCCGTAAGTAAATGATAAATTGCATTTACAGTTCGTTCACGATTGATCTTTTGTAATGCGATTAGTAATACTCGTTCCATCAACGGCTTTGCCTCTCCTTTATGCTTTTATTTTACTATATTTTTGTAAAAGATAACAGTCGATGTTTATAAATCCTCCAACTGAAAAGTGAATAAAATTAAGGTTATTCATTAGAGATAATCCATTTTTTATTTAAAAATAAATGATAAAAATAAAGAAGCTGGGACAAAACCGAGCAAATAAAATAACGGTGTTCAGTTAAA
>CALGOZ010000114.1 GCA_937960785.1 uncultured Pseudogracilibacillus sp. | reverse complement strand
CACACTGGATGGCTCCACTGAGTAAGTTTAGCTAAAAAAGTGTTTTAAGCTACACGCTGGATGGCTTTACTGTGTAAGTTTAGTTGAAAGCGACATTAATAAACTCATAAGTATCGCTTGCGGGGAGGGTGAGCCTAGGAAAATTAGTAACTTACTTAATTGAGGCGTTCAATAGACTATGAATCTTTAAAAATATAAAAACTTACTCAACGTAATAGCTCGCTGAGTAAGTTTTATCAAAAATTTGCACACAAATCCCATTATATGCATTGGTTGGAGGAATCTAACTGATGATTATTATTCTGTGCTGAACAGTTCTTTCTCTTGAGTATACTTTTGACAAATATTTAAAAGAAAGGACTTGTAGAGAAAGCTTCATTCTGACATAGGTGTTACACTTCGTCGAATTGAATTCTTTCTTCTAAAAATTTTGCCAGAACGATCGGGAATAATAATATGTAAATTTATTTAAAAATAAACAACTTATTTTTTCCATAAGAAATAAACACCAATACCTAATAATATAACAGGCCAGAAAGTATCGATAAAATCAATAACGATATAAACCGGTTGAAACCATTCAGGCAACGTAATTGAAAAAATCATAATCGACGAAAGACTAAGTAAGACAATCGCCGGAATTAAGCCTCGCTTCGTTTTGAAAAAAAGTATTCCATAAGCGACCCCGATAATCAATGTATAAATCGACCAATGATCGTACCAGGCAGGAGAGGTTTTCAAACCGTGAAAATGAATTCCAAGCCCTAGTAAAATCACGCCAATGAAAAGATTATCATGTAAACTTGCCGTATAACTATGTAACAAAAAAGCAATACCGATCACTGCGATAACAGTAGGCCAACCGATGAACGGTTTAAACAATGGCAAATCGAGCTGTTTAATTAAAAAGTAAACGCCTAGTCCAATTAAAATATATGCGATTAATTTATTTTTATTTTTCAACGTATCCACCTACTTCGTTACAGTTATTACTTTTTTATCATACCGCACTTTATAAGCTAGAACAAATGTTTGTTTACTTTTATATGTAGGTGATTAATTCATCGATTGCTTTTTCAATATCTTTCACTTGTGGAATAGCTGCCTCCTCTAAGGGCTTGCTATAAGGAATAGGGACGAATTTTCCTCCGAGTCGTTTAATCGGTGCTTTTAAATAAGAAAAGGCTTTTTCAGCTACGATACTTGCGATTTCACCACCGAATCCACCGTGCTTTACTGCTTCATGGACGACGAGAAGCCGACCAGTTTTTTTAATAGATTGAATGATAGTTGCTTGATCAAGCGGAACTAAAGTTCGGAGATCAATCACTTCGATATCGATTCCTTCTTTAGCGAACTTCTCCGCAACCCCAAGAGTCCGAGATACCATCATACCCGTAGCTACAACAGTCACATCAGTACCGGACTTTACGATATTCGCTTTACCAAAAGGAATTGTATAAGGTTCTTTCGGAACTGGACCTTTTAAATCGTACAACAATTTATGTTCATAGACGATAACAGGGTTCGGATCGCGAATTGCTTCCATTACCAATCCTTTTGCACAGTAGGGCGAAGCTGGTTGCACTACTTTTAAACCAGGAATATGAGCGAGCCAGGCTTCTAAACTTTGTGAGTGTTGACTAGCAGCTCCCGTCCCTGCACCACTTGGCGTACGGATGACTAAAGGCACCTTTACAACACCGCCATACATATAGCGGAGTTTTGCAGCTTGGTTTACTATTTGATCGAGAGCTAAAGTTAAAAAGTCGGAAAACTGTATATCAACTACCGGGCGCATTCCAGTTAACGCCGCACCGACGGCAACTCCCGTAATGCCAAGTTCACTAATTGGTGTATCTCGTACTCGCTCGGGTCCGAACTGTTCGATTAAGCCTTCCGTTACGCCAAAAGCTCCTCCATAGACACCGATATCTTCACCTAGTAAAAAAACCGAATCGTCTTCTTTCATCGATTGTTGCAAGGCTTCGCGCACTGCTTCACGATAGGTAATTGTTTTTTTTGTTAATTTTTCTTTACTCATCGGCATACACATCCTGCTCTAAGCTAGTAACTAACGGAAGTTCGCTCTCTAATGCAAAGGCAGTTGCTTCTTTCACTTCAGTCTTAATCTTCTTATATAGCTGATTGAGTACTCCCGGCTCAATTTTATACTCTTCAAGTAAAACATGTTCAAATCTACGAATCGGACAACTTTGCTTATAAAAAGCGACTTCCTCCTTAGTTCTATATTTTTCCTTATCACTTCTAGAATGACCTTTGAACCGATAGGTCTTCGCTTCGATTAAGGTCGGTCCAGCCCCACATCGGGCTCGTTCAATCGCTTCTTTGATTGTTGAAGTAACGGAGAATAAGTTATTGCCATCGATTGTAACACCAGGAAAACCATAAGCTTTAGCACGAATTGAAAGCTGTTCAATCCTCGTCATCTCTGTAATTGCACTTGACATGCCGTATACGTTATTTTCACAAACGAAAATAACGGGTACTTTCCAAATAGATGCTAAATTTAACGCTTCGTGAAAACTCCCTTCATTCGCCGCTCCATCACCGAAAAAACAGACGACGACATTCGGTTTTTCTTTCATTTGCAACGTTAATGCTGCGCCGACAGCAATCGGTATATTTCCACCGACGACCCCGTTCGAACCTAAATTACCATCTTCAAGGTTAGCAATATGCATCGAGCCACCTTTTCCCTTACTGTAGCCCGTTACTTTACCAAACATTTCTGCCATCATTTTATGTAAGGATGCACCCATGGCTATTGCATGACCGTGTCCTCGATGGGTGCTCGTTATTAAGTCACCTTTCTCTAATTGCGAACATACGCCGACCGCAATTGCTTCCTGGCCGTTATATAAGTGCGTCGTACCGTGTAAATAACCTTTTTGAACATTTCGTTCCACTTCTTTTTCGAAAAGACGTATTCGTAACATCATTTCATACATTTGTAGTGCCTCTACACGATTAATTTGTACTTTTTCCAACATCTCACCCTCTTTAACTAAAGTAACGATGATATAAAGTTTTTGCATAGGCTAGATCATTCGTTCCATGGATTAAGGCGCGACCGTCTTTAAATAAAACCATTCGCTCCTTTTCAATCGTAAAGGAAAGTAAAAATTCATTCCGTTCTACTTTTCCACCAAGCCTGTTAAGTTTTGTAGCGAGTTCTTCTAGGTTACGTTCTTGTAATTTACTCGGACGAATTTGCACTGAATTCCTTCCACATAAGACTGAAACTTTCGTCTGTTCATCATAAGATAAGTATGGATATGTCGCGTTAGGACCACAGGAAGGGCAGTCTTTCTTTTTAAAAGATGTAAGATCCATTTGGACGAACTCGTTTTTCCATAAATCGATAGAAATGAGCGTATTTCGTAATGCCTCTTTTTCGTTTGTTAAAATTTTTAACGCTTCTGTCGTTTGCTGAATGACAACTTGGGCTGCAGCTGGTTGAATAATTCCCGCTGTATCACACGTTTCACCGCCGACAGGCATCGTGCCGAGTAGACAATGTAAGCAAGGGGTTTCCCCGGGTAAAATTGTATAACTAATCGCATAACTCCCGACACAAGATCCGTAGATCCAAGGAATATTTCTCTTTTGAGAAAAGTCATTTATCATCATCCGGATATCGAAATTGTCCGTACCATCCAAAATTAAATCGACTCCATCACCTAGTGACTCTAGTTCAATCGGAGTTACGTCTAGTACGTGGGCATGGATGTTTACTTCAGAATTAATCTTTTCTAAATGTCGGCGGGCAGCGACTGCTTTTGGTAGTCGAGCTTTTGCATCTTGTTCTGTAAATAAATATTGGCGCTGTAAGTTACTTGCTTCTATATAGTCTCGGTCGACGAGGGTTAATGTGCCAATTCCCGCCCGAGTTAACATTTCCGCACTTTGCGTTCCAAGCGCACCGACACCGATAATGAGAACATGCTTTTCTCCTAATAATCGCTGGCCTTCTTCACCGATTGGCGGAAATAAAATTTGTCTAGAATAACGGTCTTTCATTCTAGACCGAGTCCTTCCTGAGGGCTACTTGCTACGGCATGTTTTCGCTTTGGAATTCGTCCGGCTTCAAAGCCAAGACGGCCCGCTCGGACTGCCAGTTTCATTGCTTCTGCCATTTTAACAGGATCCTTTGCGCCTGATACTGCTGAGTTTAAGAGGACGGCATCCGCACCTAACTCCATCGCTTGAGCCGCATCCATCGGAGAACCAATTCCTGCATCGACGATGACCGGAACTTCTGATTGTTCGATAATAAATTGTAAGTTAAGAGGGTTTACAATACCTTGACCAGAACCGATAGGGGAAGCCCCGGGCATAATCGCATGGGCACCTAACTTTTCCAAACGTTTTGCTAATACGACGTCATCGGACGTATAAGGTAACACAACGAAACCATCTTCCAACAACATCTCTGTTGCTTTTAAAGTCTCTACAGGATCCGGAAGCAAGGTCTTGTCACAGCCGATAATTTCGACTTTTACCATATGGCAAATTCCGGAGGCTTGGGCGAGCTTGGCAATTCGTACTGCTTCTTCTGCTGTTTTTGCTCCAGCTGTATTTGGTAAAAATTTATATTGCTCAAGGTCTATTTTTTCTAAAAAGTTCGGCTGATTCGGATTGGCTATATTCATTCGTTGTACTGCGAACGTGAGCACTTCCGTTTCAGAGGCATCTACCGCCTTTTTCTGTATATCAAAATCTGGGAATTTCCCCGTACCTAAAAATAACCGAGAAGTAAAAGTATAAGGTCCAATCTTTAACATCTAAGTCGCTCCTTTAAAAAGTTGTTTGTAATAAAAGTGAGAGGAAAGTTTAACCCCCACCGACAAATTGAATAAATTCGATACGATCGTCTGCTTTAATCGTCGTCTTTTCATGGTCTTCTTTTTGTAGAATTTCATCGTTAAGTTCGACGATGACTACCGGATTACGAATCTCTAAATGGGAAATTAACTTTGCAACGGTATCGACATCTTCTGGAATTTGCATCTCTTTCCCATTAATCGTAACGTTCATTTTGATTCCTCCTTAAGAAATTGATCATTACTAATATTTGGTGAACTCATGATATTGTAAAGCAGCTTTTTCAGGATTCGAGTGGGAGAAAATTCCCGATAATATGGCGACACCTTTTGCACCACAACGGCGTATTTCGGAAACTTTCTCAGGAGTAATTCCACCAATCGCAATCACTGGTATCGAGACAGCCTTTACTACGTTTTTCAATTTTTCTAAACCTCGAGGAGTAAGCCCTGGCTTAGAGTTTGTCGGAAAAATATGACCAAACATGAGATAAGTTGCGCCTTTTCTTTCTTTTTCAATTGCCTCGTCAATGCTATGTACCGATACACCGTAGGATAGCGTCGGGAAGTAACGGTTCATTTCCTCGGGTTGAACACTATGGGATGGCAGGTGGACGTTACGTACGTTGTGGATGTAGGCAACATCCACGCGGTCGTTAATCACAATTTTTTGTAAATGTTTATCGATTTTTTGTAAGTCTTGTATTGCTTCACGATATTGTGCCACCGACCAATTGCGTTCGCGAATATGGATAAAGTCGACGATATCATAGATTGCTGAAGCTTTTTGCACGAAAGAATCGACCGACTCTTTTCCAGTAGAAATCGCATGAATTAGCACGTTGGCTCAACCACCTTTCCAAAATATAAAATAAAAAACCACTCCCGAAAGTAAAGGAAGTGGTTACGTTGCATACAAAAATGCCCGTAAAATCCACTTCCCTTCGCTAGTACTAACTAGATCAGGTAATAAGAATCCCGAAGTCCCACTTCGATCTCAGCTTGTAACACAAGCACCCCTAGTGAAATATATGTAGTTTTATTTAATTGTAAAGATATCAAGACGGAATGAATTGTTCATCTATAAATATATGATTTACTTTTATCTTATCATTAACTATGTTTTTGTAAAGTTTTAAATTGTGTAAGTTTTTAGTTGGAGAAGAACACTACGTCCTTTCTTAAAAAATCAGTGACTCAGTTCATTTTATAGACAGTAAAACTGTAAAAGTTTACAATAAAAGTAAGTGCTATTAAAACAAATTGCCACTAATAAACGATCAGCGGAACAACTAAGGAGATGATACCGATGGAAAAGATTGTTGTCGGCACTTGTAACAATGAACTGGCCCTGAAACAAGGATATGCTTTGATAGAACGGTTAAAAGCGCAAGGATTAAGGGCAACCTTCGAAATTAAAACAATTCATACAAGCGCGACACCAGTCGTTCCTTACTATGAACGGCATTTGTTTCCGAGTCGTAAGTTGAACTTTAATATACAACATTCGTTAAAACAGAAGGAAATTGATCTTGCTGTTTTTCCTTTGACTGATGCTTCCTTATATTTACAAGATTGTTTTGTCCTTGCAACTTTTCCAAAAAGAATGGATTCACGTCATGCGTATATCGGCCGGACACATATACCTTTAGATCAATTACCAGAAGGGGCAATCATAGGGACGGTAAATCCAAGGGTTTCCGCTTTTTTAAAGGCAACTTATCCACATTTACGCCCGGTTGTAATGGAGCAATTCATTCATTCTGAAATTGAGCAATTACGTCGGGGAGCTTATGATGGAATTATCCTTTCTGTAATGGATTTAACGAAATTAAATTTGCTTGAATTAATTACGCAATATATCGAAGTCGAAACGTTATTACCCGAAGTAGCACAGGGGGCTCTTGCGGTAAAATGTCGTAGCAACGATCGGAAGCTAATCGAAATGTTACAGACAATCAACGATGAAGAAACAGCAATAAACGTCAAAACAGAGCGCGAATTTGTTCGTTTACTCGATGAAGATTACATCGCACCGATTAGTGCCTATGCGACAACAGAAGCTAAGGAAATTACGTTACAAGGTTCTGTTTGTGCAATTGACGGAACAGAATTATTAAAAGTAAATGTAACAGGTAACGACCCAGAAGAAGTAGCAAAGAAAGCGGTCGATGAAGCATTATCCCAAGGAGCAGGAGATATGATCGAAAGAGCAAAAGAAGCGCTCGTTTTACAATATGCCCATAAGTTTCAATAACCTTGTCATAATCATCGGTGTTTGCTCATATAGTTTCATATAGTAAGAGAAAGGAATGATTGCGATTGAAACATAATGAGCAAACATTAACAATCGAATTAAATGAGCGTCTATCTTTCCGCCATGAAGAATCGATAGAAGAAATGGTTTCTGTCGCTATCGACCCGGATATTATTATTCATTCCTACGAAGATTATATACAAATTCGCGGTATTATTATTCTCGTAGGAGAATATCGTCCGAAGTTTTCCTATCAACAGCCGACTACCGGAGAAGAAGTAATGTCGAATCGAGACCAACTCATAGAAAAGGTAATATTTTCAGAAAATGGTCTTGCTAATTTTACCCATCGTTTTCCTGTTGAAATTTCCGTGACGAAAGAGCGGGTCCAAGCGATAGAAGAAGTGTATGTCACTGTCGATTCCTTCGATTATGAAATACCGAGCGCTGATACGTTACAAATCACTGCAGCTCTACATATTCATGGAATCCAACCCGAAAGCGCCGGACAAAAATCAAAGGAGACAAGGGAACTAGTAGCACAAGATGAAGAAAAGGAATCCTCAACGCATGAGCATTTCACAAGTTATACACGACCGATGCAGGAAGATACACCAATTGAACCTGAGGATACAACGGAAGCTTTATCACGAAAAGAAGAAGCAACAACAGAAGTAGAAGTAAATGAAGAAGAAAAAGAACGCGAAACAAAAACTCACGAAAAAGAAGAAGCTCAACGCCTTCGCTTAATAAAAAGTTCAGAAGTAACTAATCAAGGAGAACCTCTAGCTGCAAAAGAAAAGATAGAAAGGGATCGAGAAGAGGCGACCCAAGAGGTAGAAACAGAGGAAGTATCGATAGAAGAAGAGCAAATAGTTGAAGCACAAACAGAAGTGGAAATGGAACAAACCGATGAAAAAGAAGAAGTCGAAGAAGAACTTGAAGCAAAAGAAGCCCTAGAACAGGATGAAATGCAAATCGAACTTAGTGAAAGTGAGGAAGAGGAAGAAGAGATTAAAGGGGTATCCTTTTTAACAGAATTATTCACTTCCGAGACGGAGTCCTACACCCAAGTGACAATCTATATTGCTCAACCGAATGACTCCGTTGAGTCGATTGCCAAACGTTACGAAATACCTGTATTGCAATTATTAAAGGATAACAACTTATCAGGGGAACAACTTGAAGAAGGACAATTAATTATGATTCGTGAGCGAATACTTACAGAGTGAAAAAATATGGCTTTAATCGTTTCCTTTGTGTAAATATAGGAGACGGTTAAAGCCATTCTAAATAAAAAACGATAAAAAGCATAATTAACAAACAGAGCAAAATCAAATCGAGGGTCGTCGTCAGAAATAACGTACGAATAAGCTGAAAAATTAATATCGGTAAAATCGCTCGTTCGATTACACAGACGACTTTATAAAGCCAATTCGGAAGTCGATAACGATACATCTTTTCCACCCTTTCTTCTTATATCTTATGTATGAAAGGCCCGGAAACGTGCTAAAATGATAAAGAAAGTTGCAAATATACATAATACAGCTTAAAATACATAATGATAACTTTATAAGTTAAATGTGATGATAGGGAAGAGTATAAGCCACTTATTTTCACAGAGAGAAAAACATTTGGTGAAAGTTTTTCAAAATAACGCTTAGAAGGTCGCCCTTGATACAGCTTCTTTGAACTATTAAGTAGAAGAAGCCGGCAGAGCCGTTATTTTATGAAGTGGCGCGCAAACGATAAAATCATTATGCGCGAACAAAGGTGGTACCGCGAAAGTATAACTTTTCGTCCTTTATTGGATGAAAAGTTTTTTATTTTTATAAGGAGGTTTCGAAATGAAGGAAGAACGTACGACAGAATTAGCGCCGAAATACAATCATAAAGAAATCGAAGCTGATTGTTACAGTTTTTGGCTAGAAGGTAATTACTTTGAAGCAAAAGGGGATAAATCGAAAAAGCCTTTTTCGATTGTTATTCCTCCGCCGAACGTGACTGGTCGACTTCATTTAGGACATGCTTGGGATACGACGATGCAGGACACAATTTCCCGTATGAAACGAATGCAAGGCTACGATGTGTTATGGCTTCCGGGAATGGACCATGCTGGAATTGCGACCCAAGCAGTCGTTGAAGCAGAGTTGAAAAAAGAAGGGAAAAGCCGTTATGATCTAGGTCGTAAAAAGTTTATCGAAACAGTATGGGAGTGGAAAGAAGAATACGCCGACCATATTCGCGAGCAGTGGGGTAAATTAGGTTTAAGCCTCGATTATACGCGTGAACGCTTTACTTTAGATGAGGGTTTATCCGAAGCGGTAAAAGAAGTTTTCGTTCGTTTATATGAAAAAGGATTAATTTACCGTGGAGAATATATTATTAACTGGGATCCTGTAACGAAGACAGCCCTATCGGATATTGAAGTAGAATATGAAGAAGTAAAGGGTAAATTTTATCATATGCGTTATCCGATTAAAGATAGCGATGAATATATTGAAATTGCTACAACACGACCTGAGACGATGTTAGGTGATACAGCCGTCGCTGTTCATCCTGATGATGAACGTTATAAAGATTTAATCGGGAAGACGGTCGTGCTACCAATCGTCGGTCGAGAGATCCCAATCGTTGCTGATGACTATGTCGATATGGAGTTCGGTTCCGGAGCGGTAAAAATAACACCAGCCCACGATCCAAACGACTTTGAAATCGGAAACCGCCACAATCTGCCTCGTGTCCTTGTGATGAATGAAGATGGTACGATGAATGAAAATGCTGGTAAATACGAAGGTATGGATCGTTTTGAATGTCGCGAGCAAATCGTTAACGATTTACAAGAAGAAGGTGTTCTCTTTAAAATTGAAGATCACGTTCACCAAGTTGGGCATTCTGAGCGAAGTGGCGCCGTAGTCGAGCCATACTTGTCTACCCAATGGTTCGTTAAAATGGAACCTTTAGCGAAAAAGGTAATCGAACTACAGAAGACTGAGGACAAGGTAAACTTTGTTCCCGAGCGTTTTGAACAGACATATTTACACTGGATGGAAAACATTCGTGATTGGTGTATCTCTCGTCAATTATGGTGGGGGCACCGTATTCCAGCTTGGTATCATAAAGAAACCGGTGAAGTATATGTCGGGCGTGAGGAACCAGAAGATATTGAAAACTGGCGTCAAGATGAAGACGTCCTCGATACCTGGTTCTCATCTGCATTATGGCCGTTTTCTACGATGGGTTGGCCGAATGAAAACAGTAAAGATTTCCGCCGTTATTTCCCGACGGATGTGCTCGTAACTGGATATGATATTATTTTCTTCTGGGTTGCGCGCATGATTTTCCAATCGTTAGAGTTTACAGGGGAGCGTCCGTTTAAAGACGTACTAATCCACGGACTAATTCGTGACGAAGAGGGACGTAAGATGAGTAAGTCTTTAGGTAACGGTGTCGACCCGATGGATGTCATTGAAAAGTACGGAGCCGATTCTTTACGCTATTTCTTACTAACTGGATCGACTCCGGGTCAAGATTTGCGTTTCAGTTGGGAACGTGTGGAATCAACTTGGAACTTTGTAAATAAAATTTGGAACGCATCCCGTTTTGCGATTATGAATATGGACGGCTTAACCTATGACGAAATTGATCTTTCGGGTGAGTTATCGTTGCCGGATAAATGGATTTTAACCCGTTTAAATGAGACGATCGAACATGTCACATACAATACCGATAAGTATGAATTCGGTGAAGCGGGCCGTTACTTATACAACTTCATTTGGGATGACTTCTGTGACTGGTATATCGAAATGGCAAAGTTACCTCTATATGGAGAAGATGAGGATCGGAAGAAAACGACTCGTTCTGTTTTAGCCCATGTTCTCGACCAAACGTTACGTATGTTGCACCCGTATATGCCTTTTGTAACCGAAGAGATTTGGCAGAAGCTACCGCACGAAGGAGATTCAATTACAGTACAAAAATGGCCAGAACCAAATAAAGCATACCACGACGAAGATGCGGTTAAAGAAATGCGCCTTATTATGGATGTGATTCGCTCCGTTCGAAATATTCGAGCTGAAGTTGATACGCCAATGTCGCGTAAAGTTGAAATGATCCTTCAGCCAGCGAATGAAATGGCCCTTGAACATTTAGAGAAAAATCGAAACTACCTCGAACGTTTTTGTAATACGAGTTCATTAACAATCGATCTAAATGCAACAGCACCAGAAGAGGCGATGACAGCTGTCGTCACTGGCGCTGAAGTTTACTTACCTCTTGAAGGTCTAATCGATGTCGAAAAAGAGATCGCCCGACTCGAAAAAGAATTAGAAAAGTGGGAGTCAGAAGTAGCCCTCGTGCAGCGTAAGTTATCGAATGAAGGTTTCGTAAATAATGCTCCTGAAGAAATTGTCGAAGCCGAACGACAGAAAGAAAAAGAGTATATCGAAAATCGAGATCGTGTACAACAACGACTCGAACAATTACGAAAATAAACCTTGAATAAATTAATCCCCTAAAGATACGGCAGTTTTTATGCTTCTTTAGGGGATTATTTTATTGACATTTATTCGACTTTTAATAATTTTAAAAGCACGTTGTTCCGTAAAGTCTTTACGAAAGTTTTCTTGAATATTACTTTAAGTGCCGTCTACCGGTAAGGTTACGTTAAAAATCGGCTTCAACCTTTCCGCTGTCACCGTCT